>JAEZGB010000062.1 GCA_023437485.1 Bacteroidota bacterium | reverse complement strand
ACTATGCGCTGTGCGACGGCGTCGGCTTCAGATTGCGTGGCCGCCTCGGTATAGATCCGGATTATGGGCTCGGTGTTGGATTTGCGCAGGTGTACCCAGTTGTCGGCAAAGTCGATCTTGAGGCCATCGATGGTCTTGCAGTCCTCGCCGCGGTATTTTTCATACATTTTTTCCAGCACCAGGTCCACGTCGATCTCAGGTGTCAGTTCGATCTTGTTCTTGCTCATGAAATACGCCGAATACGTTTTGCGCAATTCGGAAACTTTCATTCGCTTATTGGCCAAATGCGTCAGGAAAAGCGCAACCCCGACTAGGCTGTCGCGTCCGTAGTGCAAATCGGGATAAATAATTCCGCCATTGCCCTCGCCGCCAATCACCGCGTTGTTTTTCTTCATCATCTCCACCACGTTGACCTCGCCCACGGCGCTGGCCTCGTAGGTGCCGCCGTGAAATTGAGTAACATCGCGAAGTGCGCGGGACGATGACATATTGGAAACCGTGTTGCCCGGTGTTTTGGAGAGCACATAATCAGCTACTGCCACAAGGGTGTATTCCTCGCCAAACATTTCGCCGTCCTCGCTGATGAAGGCCAGGCGGTCGACATCGGGATCCACCACCACGCCAAGGTCGGCTTTTTCACGCACCACAAGTTCGCATATATCGCCAAGGTGTTCTTTTAATGGTTCAGGATTGTGCGGAAAGTGCCCATTGGGTTCGCAATAGAGTTCCACAACCTCAACCCCCATTTTTTTAAGCAGGTTAGGAATGATGATGCCACCCGATGAATTCACTCCGTCAACCACCACCTTGAATTTGGCGGCGCGGACGGTATCGGCATCAACGAGCGGCAATTTCAGCACCTCGTCAATGTGGATGTCCATATAATTGTCGTTTACCAGAACGCTTCCAAGGCTGTCCACATCGGCAAAAGTGAACTCACCCCTTTCTGCAATAGCCAGTATTTCAGCACCATCGGCACCGCTCAAAAATTCGCCCTTCTCATTGAGCAATTTGAGCGCGTTCCATTGTTTTGGGTTGTGCGAGGCGGTGAGGATAATCCCGCCGTGTGCCTTTTCCATCGGTACGGCAACCTCAACGGTGGGCGTAGTGGAAAGCCCAAGGTCGATCACGTCAATGCCCAGTCCGGTAAGGGTGTTAGCCACCAGGGAATGGATCATCGGGCCCGAGATCCTTGCGTCGCGGCCAATGACCACGGTGCATTTCCCGGTTGCTTGAGATTTGAGCCAGGTTCCGTAAGCCGCGGCGAATTTCACGGCGTCGATGGGAGTCAGGTTGTCACCGGGATTGCCGCCAATGGTGCCGCGGATGCCCGAAATGGATTTGATAAGCGTCATTTTTGTCCA
Organism: Bacteroidota bacterium; assembly: GCA_023437485.1. Classification (GTDB taxonomy): domain Bacteria; phylum Bacteroidota; class Bacteroidia; order Flavobacteriales; family Flavobacteriaceae; genus Flavobacterium. The sequence continues at coordinate 7,093 of JAEZGB010000062.1, read as the reverse complement.
GTTTCGGACAAAGATAACGGTTGGTGGCAACAATCGCATAAATTTTCGCGTACGGGTTAAAATCGTATCTTCACCTTTACCGATGAATTTCCTTGCTCACATATACCTTTCGGGCGACAACCAACTGGTTCGCATTGGCAATTTTATGGCCGATGGCATCCGCGGAAAAACTTATGAGCAATATCCCAAAGATGTCCAGCGGGGTATTCTGCTTCACCGCGAGATCGATTCGTTTACCGATTCGCACCCGCTGTTCCGCCAGGGCACAAAAAGGCTTCATGCCGATTTCCACCACTATTCCGGAGTAATCCTCGATGTCTTTTACGACCATTTCCTGGCCGCTTCGTGGAGTTCATATTGCGAGGAACCGCTCGATGAATTTGCCGCCAATTTTTACGATTCGATGGAGCGCCACCGTCACCTGCTCACCACCCGGGCTTTAGAGATCCTGCCTTTGATGCGCCGGCATGACTGGCTCACGAGTTACGCCACGCGCGAGGGTATTGGTGAAATCCTCAGGCAAATGGACCGACGTACTGGAAATCGTTCCAAAATGGCACAGTCTCCTGCGTCGCTGGAAGAGCACTATGAACTTTTTAGCGAGGAATTCACGCAATTCTTTGCCGATGTCAGGATTATGGCCGCACAAAGACTATGAAATTAAAGCGTAAATTTGCGCTTCTATGAGTCCACGGAAAACACCTTTGCACAAGATCGCTACCCGAAAGATTCTGCGGCAGGGTGAAAAGGTCTTCTTTTTCCTTAAGGACAGGCTAAGCGACCGGCACTTTATTTACCTGGCGAGCATCGCGGTGGCGATATCCTGCGCACTGGCCGTAATCGCACTCAAAACTTTTGCGCACTATGTTTTTGTGGGGGCAACATACGTCAATGCTTTCCTTAAACTTCCCTACATCAACTCGATTTTGCCCATTATCGGGATATTGCTGACGGTTTTCGTGGTCAAACACCTGCTCGACGGAAAACTTGAAAAAGGATCGTCGCGCATCCTTTATGCGGTCGCCAAAAAAGGGGGCGTGATGCCGCGCAAGCAAATGTATGCCCAGATCGTCACCAGCTCGCTCACAGTGGGCCTTGGCGGATCGGCGGGGCTTGAATCGCCGATTACCATTACCGGAGCGGCCTTCGGGAGCAACTTTGCCCAACGCTACCGGCTCTCTCAAAAAGACCGGATTTTACTGTTGGCGTGCGGCGTGGCGGCGGGTATCGGCGCGGCGTTCAATGCACCAATCGCCGGTGTCCTGTTTGCCATTGAAGTTGTGTTGACCGATGTGACCATTACCGCGTTCATACCAATTATGATCTCGGCGGCTACGGGTGCGCTTGTTTCGGGGGTTATCCTGGATGAGGATGTGCTCCTCTCCTTTCCCGGCACGCACGTTTTCCAGTACGAGAACATTCCGTATTACATCCTTCTTGGATTGCTCACCGGGCTTGCCTCGGTATACCATGCGCGCAGTTTCCAGAAGGTCGAGAGATTCTTCGGACGGATAAAAAACAAGTCATACCGCCGTGCGATTTTCGGAGCGTCGATATTGGCCGTGATGATCTTCTTTTTCCCGACGCTTTTTGGCGAAGGCTATGAGAGCATCAAGACCCTGGCAACCGCCAATCCCGAAATCCTGCTCGACAACACCCTGCTCGAAGGCTTCCGCGAGAATCCCTGGGTGCTGCTGGTCTTTGTAGGAATCACGGCGCTGCTCAAGGCTTTTGCGACGGGGCTTACGCTGGGAAGCGGCGGGAACGGCGGAAATTTTGCGCCCTCGCTCTTTGTGGGTTCATACATTGGGTTTTTCGTAGCACGTGCCGTCAATCTCACGGGGTTGACACATCACCTGCCCGTGGCCAACTTCACGATCGTCGGCATGGCGGGAATCCTCTCGGGACTGTTTCATGCGCCGCTGACCGCAATTTTCCTCATCGGCGAGATCACCGGCGGCTACGGATTGATGGTTCCGCTGATGATTGTTTCCTCCGTCAGTTTTGCCGTTTCGAGGCAGTTTGAACGCTATTCGATGGACGTAAAGCCACTGGCCGACAAGGGCCACGTCTTCACCAGCGATAAAGACCGCAACATACTGTCCAACATTGACATGCTGGCTCTTATCGAAAGGGATTATCAAACCCTGGACATGGGTGGCGAGCTCGCCGACGCGGTGAGGATTTTTTCGGAAAGTTCGCAAAATATCATCCCCGTAACTGACTCCCGGAACCAACTTGCAGGAGTGATTGACCTTGACCAGGTTCGGCCCGTGATGTTCAATCACTACCGAATGAAATATATGAAACTTGAAGAAATCATCAGCCTCCCGGCCGAACTGATCACCACCGAGGACGGCATCGATATGGTACTGGATAAATTCGAGGCGGCGAACGCTGCGATATTACCCGTTATCAGCAACGGCAAATACCATGGTTTTTTGTCAAAGCAATCGGTGCTGGAGGCATACCGCCGCGGGCTTCGGGAAATGGTGATTGAATAGCTTCTTTAACAAATTGTTGGAATTTTGCGGGCCGAAAACCCGAAGCGAAAACTTTACCTTTGTGTTTTACTTGCTATGATCAGAACCGATGAGCAGATCGAGGTGCTTGGCGCCCGGGTCCACAATCTCAAAAACATAGACGTCAACATCCCGCGCGAAAAACTCGTGGTCATCACGGGGCTTTCGGGTTCGGGGAAATCCTCGCTTGCCTTTGACACGATTTATGCCGAAGGACAACGCCGTTACATCGAAACTTTTTCGGCCTACGCACGCCAGTTTTTGGGCGGATTGGAAAGACCGGATGTTGACAAGATCGACGGCCTCTCGCCGGTCATTGCCATTGAGCAGAAGACCACCAGCAAAAGCCCGCGCTCAACGGTAGGAACCATTACCGAGATTTACGATTTCCTCCGATTGTTGTACGCCAGGGCATCGGACGCCTTTAGCTATGTCACGGGTGAGAAAATGGTTTCCTACACCGATGAGCAGATCCGCAGCCTGATCCTCGAACAGTACGCGGGACGACGGATCAACATCCTCGCTCCGGTCGTCCGCGCCCGGAAAGGCCACTACGGCGAACTCTTCCAGCAGATTTTAAGACAGGGCTTTTTGCGTGCCCGCATCAACGGCGAACTCAGGGAAATCACGCCCGGTATGAAGCTCGACCGTTACAAAACGCACGATATTGAAATAGTCGTTGACCGATTGGTGGCCGACGACACCCCGGATAATCTCCGTCGTTTGGACGAGAGCATCAATACCGCGATGAGCCACGGCGAGAATGTGCTGATGGTACTCGATCAGGATTCGGGTGCGGTGCGTTACTTTAGCCGGAATTTGATGTGCCCGACATCGGGAATCTCGTATCAGAATCCCGAGCCCAACAACTTCTCGTTCAACTCTCCAAAAGGCGCCTGCCCCGAATGCAACGGGCTAGGCACCGTCCACCAGATCAACCTGCAAAAAATTATCCCCGACCCCAAAAAATCCATCAAGGCCGGAGGTTTGGCCCCGCTGGGTGAGTACAAAAGCACCTGGGTATTCAAGCAATTGGAAACCATCGGCCAGAAATTTGGCTTCAAATTGACCGATGCAATCGGCAAGATTCCGCAAGAGGCGATGGAAGTGATCCTCTACGGCGGACGGGAAAAATTCGATGTCGAGAGTAAGACCCTCGGCATTACCAAGGAATACAAGATTGAGTTCGAGGGCATCTCGAATTTCATCAAGACGCAGTACGCCGAGAGCGAATCCACCGCCATCCGCCGCTGGGCCAAGGATTTCATGGACGAGGTGCCGTGCCCGGTTTGCGAAGGGACAAGGCTTAGGAAAGAGGCGCTGTATTTCAGGATTGACGGCAAAAACATCGCTGAATTATCGGAAATGGACATTTCGGCACTCACCCAGTGGTTTGCAGGTGCCGACGAAAGATTATCGGAAAAACAACGCATCATCGGCGGCGAGATTCTCAAGGAAATCCGAGATCGACTTGCTTTCCTGATGAATGTCGGGCTTGATTATCTTGCCCTTGCGAGGAGTTCCAGATCGCTTTCGGGCGGCGAGGCGCAACGGATCAGGCTGGCGACTCAGATTGGGTCGCAACTCGTGGGCGTGCTGTACATTTTGGACGAGCCAAGCATCGGGCTGCACCAGCGCGACAACGAGAAACTCATCCGCTCGCTCGAGCAATTGCGCGATTTGGGCAATTCGGTGCTTGTGGTGGAGCACGATAAGGACATGATCGAACGCGCCGACCACGTAATCGACATCGGTCCGGCGGCCGGAAAACACGGCGGGCAAATCGTCAGCGAGGGAACGCCACAGGAAATCCTTTCGCACCATACCCTGACCGCACAGTACATCAACGGCGAAAAGCAGATCGAGGTACCCAAAACGCGTCGCCCGGGCAACGGTAAATTTTTGAAACTCACCGGTGCCACGGGGAATAACCTGAAAAATGTGTCGGTTTCAATCCCGCTTGGGCAATTGGTTTGCGTGACCGGCGTTTCGGGAAGCGGCAAATCCACGCTGATCAACGAGACCCTCTACCCGATCCTGAACGCGCACTTTTTCTACGGTGTCAAACGTCCGGCGCCGTACAAGAAAATCGAAGGACTTGAACACATCGACAAGGTCATCGATATTGACCAGAGCCCCATCGGGCGGACGCCAAGATCAAATCCCGCCACGTACACCGAGGTTTGGACCGAAATCCGCAATCTCTTTACCATGACCACCGAGAGCATGATCCGCGGGTACAAGGCCGGACGTTTTTCCTTTAATGTGAAGGGCGGACGATGCGAAACCTGCGAAGGCAGCGGCGTGCGTACCATTGAGATGAATTTCCTACCCGATGTTTACGTGGAATGTGAGACCTGCCAGGGCAAACGCTTCAACCGGGAGACCTTGGAAATCCGTTACAAAGGCAAGAACATCTCGGATATCCTGAACATGACCGTTGACGAGGCGGTTCCGTTTTTTGAGAACATTCCCAAAATTTACCGCAAGATCAAGACGATACAGGACGTTGGGCTTGGCTACATCACGCTGGGGCAACAATCGACCACACTTTCCGGCGGTGAGGCGCAGCGCATCAAGCTCGCAACCGAACTCTCCAAGAAAGACACCGGCAATACCTATTACATCCTGGACGAACCCACCACCGGGCTGCATTTCGAGGACATCCGCGTCCTGATGGAAGTCATTAACAAACTGGTGGGCAAGGGCAATTCGGTGCTGATCATCGAACACAACATGGACGTGATCAAGCTCGCCGACCACATCATCGACATGGGCCCCGAAGGCGGTAAAGGCGGCGGAACGGTCGTGGCCACCGGCACCCCTGAACAGGTCGCCAAAGCCAAAAAGAGCCACACGGCCGAATTTCTGAAGCGCGAACTCACACAATAGCGCAGCTTATTCCGTTATCCAAGAGAATCTGTCATCGATTATTGCCGTCGGCACGTGAAACCTATTTGATCGACAATCGCAGACCATCATTTGAAGCAGTGGAGACTTAATCGTAACATGCTAAACTTCATTATATTAGAGGCATGAAAAAATTAATACTCCACCTATTTCTTATATTTTTATCACAGATGGCCTTTGCGCAACTGCCCACTGTGCTATTGCCTGAGCAGGCCCGCGCCATTGACCGCTACCTCAGCCGCGAACTGGAAGACCAAAAAATTCCGGGCGTGGCAGTGGCCATCGTGCAGGATGGCAAAACAATTTTTAGAAAAGGTTACGGTTTTGCAAACCTTGAACACCGGGTTCCCGTGCCCGAAAAAACAATGTTCCAATCAGGTTCGGTGGGCAAGGTTTTTACAGTGATGGCCGTGCTGCTACTGGCCGAGGAAGGCAAAATCAATCTTGAAGCACCAATCGGGACGTATTTTGCCGAAAGCCCCACGGCATGGGACAAAATTACCGTCCGGCACATGCTGGAACACACCTCGGGCATGACGGGATATCCGGACGAGCTTGATTTCCGAAAAGATTATACGCAAAAGGAACTACTCGACATTTATTTGAGGATTCCGCTTGATTTTGAACCAGGGACCAGGCGCGGCTACAGCAACGTGGCCTTTGGCATTTTGGGTATGCTGATCGAAAGGGTAAGCGGAAAATCTTATGGTGATTTTCTGAAAGAACGGATTTTTGACCCGCTGCAAATGAAGGATTCGCGCATCATCAGCGAGGCCGACATCATCCCCAATCGCGCCTCCGGTTACCGAAAAGCCAACGGCGAGATCAAAAACCAGGAATGGGTCGCCCCAAGCCACAACAATGACGCGGCGGGTTCGCTTTACCTAAACCTCGAAGATATGGCCAAATTTGAGGCGGCGCTAAGCCAACGCAAATTACTGAGCCCGAAAATGTATGCGGCCATGTGGACTCCAATTAAAACACTTGAAGACGGTACCGAACCCTGGGGCATGAGTTGGAGCGTTAACCGGGAAAACGGCCGTCAATTGATTGCGCACAGCGGCGGCTGGCAGGGATTTACGGCAAATTTTACCAGATATCCCGAAAAAAAACTCGCCATCATCCTGTTCACCAATCTTCGCGCGGCATCCCCGGACAGGCTTGCCTTTGGAGTACTTGGCATTGTGGCTCCCGAACTTGGGATTGCAGGTGCGGTCCCCATCAAAAGCGCCGAGCCCGAACTCGATGCGAGGGTCCAAAAATTGGTGCGTGATCTCGTGGCGGAAAAAATTGACTCGAAAATGTATTCGGGTGGCGCACTCGAGATGATGCAAAAGCACGGCGACAAAGCCATCGCCGAATTTAAAAGCTACGGAAAACTCAAGAGCCTCGACCTTGTCGGTTACGAGAAAAAGCCCAACGGCAACCGCAACGCGCAACACCGGCTCAATTTTGAGCACAAGCAGGTAATCCTGACTACAAATTTCAATTCGGACGGCAAGGTTTACGAGATGGATGTAAGGAGGGAGTGAGGGAAGTTGTCAGTGGTCAGTAGCTTTCAGCTATCAGCCGTCAGCTGTCAGTTTAATGGAGGAAATTGATAACTGAATGCAATCAATCACGTCGTCAGTAGTCAGTAGTCAGTTTGAATGAGGTAATCG
>JAEZGB010000004.1 GCA_023437485.1 Bacteroidota bacterium | reverse complement strand
TCCTGGAGGTCGCTTTTGTAGGTGATGCCAACGTTTTCCACCGAACCTGCTATGGTGTTGTAATGCCTCTCAAAAATCGGAACGAATTCCCGCATAAAGGCCTGGCGCGCTTCAAATACCGGCCGGCCCAGGTCATTGAGCTGGTCGTTGTAAACGCCAAGGGTATCGGCGTCATGGGTGCGGTTGATGGCAAAGTATTTAAGCAGAGCGTTGCGCTGTGTAAGCACCTTGTTGTATTGGATCACAGTGGCAAGGTAAGCCTGGTCCAATTGCGAAATGACCAAATCGATGAATTTGCGCCGCTCGTCGCTTCCCTCGGTGATCAGGTCGCGGTCGGCCGGGGAAATCATCACCAACGGTATAAATCCTACATGCTCAGAGATCTTCTCGACGGGCTTGCCGTTGTGCTTGAGCATTTTTTTCTGGCCTTTGCGAAGGCTGCAAACCACGTGGTGGCTACGACCGTCCTTTTCAAATTCGCCATCCACTACAAAGAAATCCTCGCCGTGGGCAATGTTTTGTACTGCCAGCGGATTAAAATAACTTTTGCCAAAGGCAAGGTGGTAAATTGCGTCAAGGACATTGGTTTTTCCTATCCCGTTTCGGCCCACCAGGCAATTGATCCGGGCGTCAAAATCAAATGATTCGTCGCGCAGGTTTTTATAGTTGAGCAGGGAAAGTTTTTTAAGGTGCATAACAGGCGGGTATCGCTTGTGCAAAGGTGGCTGCAAATTATTGAAAAAATCCCGCAAATGCCTTTTGCATTATAATAAAAATTTTATTTTTGCGGCTCATTAATTTAAGATAAATGGCAACGTACAACAAGAGAGGATACAAGGCACCAAAGGAGAAGGCTGAAAAGGCGGAAGTCATTGAAGACATCCAAATTGACGAAAAAGATTCAACTACGGCAGGTGTTTTCTCAAAACTTGACCAGGGCGCATCGCGCACGGAAGAGTGGGTGGCCCGCAACCAGAAATACATTATCGGGTTTTTGGCCGTCGCGGCACTTGTAACGGTAGCCTACGTTTTGTATCAGAAGTTCATTGTGGAGCCCCGTGAGAACGAGGCCGCCGAGGAGATGTTCATCGCGCAGCAAAATTTCCAGAAAGCAGTTGACGGTGCATCGCCCGATTCGCTTTTCAACCTGGCCCTTAACGGAGCCGAGGGGAAATTCGGATTTTTAAAGATCGCAGACGAGTATTCCGGTACCGATGCGGGCAACCTGGCGCACTATTACGCCGGTATCGCTTACCTGAACACCGGGAAATACGCCGAGGCCATTGAGCACCTGGACAAGTTTAAATCAGACGATCAAATCCTGAGCGTGATGGCCCAGGGGGCAATTGGCGATGCGTTTGCCCAAAAAAATCAGCCCGCCGAAGCGCTTGAATATTACCTTAAAGCCGCTTCAAAAAACGAGAATAACTTTACAACGCCTCGTTACTTGCTTAAGGCCGGCCAGGCAGAACTCGTGCTGGGCAAAAAGGCCGATGCGCTAAAACACTTTACTGAGATTAAGGAAAAATACCCAGATGCTCCCGAGGCACGTGACATTGATGCGCTGATCGGCCTGTCACAGGGTTAATTCACATCCGTTGGCAACAGAAAACAAGAATTTATCACAGTATGATAAAAATGCAATCCCAAACGCGGAAGCTTTCCGGTTTGGGATTGTTGTTTCGGCCTGGAACGGGCATATCACTTCCAATCTTTACAAAGGTTGCCTGCAAACGCTTTTGGACTGCGGCGCACAGGCCGGAAACATTGAAATGATCGAGGTTCCCGGCAGTTTTGAACTCATCTACGGTGCGGCTCGGATGCTCAATTCACACACTTACGATGCCATCATTACCATAGGTTGCGTGATCAAGGGCGAAACGATGCATTTCGAATTCGTTTGCGAAGGCGTTACCCAGGGCATCAAGGACCTCAATGCCAAAGGCGATGTGCCGGTGATCTTTTGCCTGCTCACTGACAACAATGAGCAACAATCCCTTGACCGAAGCGGCGGCGCCCACGGCAATAAGGGCATTGAGGCCGCGGTTACCGCAATCCAAATGGCCGATCTCCGCAGGCGGTTTCAGGCCGGGTAAGGCAATTTCCAATACACCTCGAAAAAGTTTGCACAATCCCTTCCTAGCATCCGCAAGGTGCCTGCTCTTTTGCATTAATTGTTTAACTTTGGCTGTCAATCCAAACACATGACCAGCATCATCAGGTTACTTCCCGATCACGTCGCGAACCAAATTGCCGCGGGCGAAGTGGTACAGCGCCCTGCCTCGGTGGTCAAGGAATTGCTGGAAAATGCGGTAGACGCCGGGGCGCGCAACATCACCCTGGTTATCAAGGATGCCGGGAAAACTCTTGTGCAGGTTATTGACGATGGAGTAGGGATGAGCGATGAAGACGCGCGATTATGCTTTTCAAGGCATGCCACTTCCAAAATCCGCCAGGCCGAAGACCTATTCGCATTGGGGACCAAAGGGTTCCGAGGTGAGGCGCTGGCCTCGATTGCCGCAATTGCCCATGTTGAACTTAAAACCCGGCTTCGCGATCAGGAACTCGGGACGCATTTGATCATTGAGGGAAGCAAATTCATTTCTCAGGATCTTGCCGCGGTGCCCAAAGGGACCTCGTTTTCAGTCAAGAACCTGTTTTACAATATTCCGGCACGACGAAATTTCCTAAAGTCGGATGTGGTCGAAATGCGGCACGTCATTGACGAATTCCAGCGGGTTGCCTTGGCGCATCCGTCCATAAAATTTTCAATGTACCAGGGAAACCAGGAAGTTTTTGGCCTTCCGGGGACCAATCTGCGCCAGCGGATCGTCAATATTTTTCAGGGCAAGACCAATGAAAAGCTCGTGCCCGTATCAGAGGAAACTGAGATCGTGCGTTTATCAGGCTTTGCTACCAAACCCGAATTTGCGAAAAAATCTCGCGGTGAACAGTTCTTCTTTGTCAACAACCGGTTTATCAAAAGCGGTTACCTGCATCATGCCGTGACCTCGGCCTATGAAGGCCTGCTCAAGGAAGGTTGCCAACCCGCCTATTTCCTGTATCTTGAGGTTCCCCCGGAAAGCATCGACATCAACATCCACCCAACCAAGACTGAAATCAAGTTTGACGACGAACATTCGCTTTACGCGATTTTGCGGTCGGCGATAAAACACAGCCTTGGCCAGTTCAACGTGGCGCCAATCCTTGATTTTGACCGGGATTCCAATCTTGATACGCCGTACAGTTATAGAAACCAACAGGCCGAATTGCCGACCATCGATCTCAACGGCTCGTTCAATCCGTTTGACAAGCCAAAACCCGGTCCGGTGAATTCATTCCGAAAAGCCGAATCACCGTCATGGGAAGGCCTTTATGTTGGCCTTAAGGAGCAGGCGGCACTTGCAGTTCCTGAAGTTGAAACCGCCGATGAGGTAACCCCGTCGCTCTTTGAGGAAACTGATGAGGTCCAACTGAGCAGGACGTATCAACTGCATAAAAAATACATCGTTAGCCCGATCAAATCCGGGATGGTGATCGTTGATCAGCAACGTGCGCATCAGCGGGTGTTGTATGAAGAATTCCTGGCCGGGATGACGGTGCGCCAATCGGCAAGCCAGCGGCTGCTGTTCCCCTTGACCCTGTATTTTCCAAGGGCCCAGGTTGGGCTGTTGCTGGAAATGAAACCGGTTTTGGCCTCGACAGGATTTGATTACGACGAAATGGAGGGCGCCATCGTGGTTTCGGGAGTGCCTGTAAAAGTCACCGAAAGCGAAGTGTCAATCGTGCTTGAAGAATTACTTGGCGACATTCAGGACGGAATCCCCGGCGCCGGTTATAGCCAAAACGATTCGATTGCCCGTTCAATGGCCCGCAGCGTCGCGGTTAAAACAGGTGTCCACCTGACCGCGCGTGAACAGGAGAATCTTGTGAATTCATTGTTTGCTTGCCGCGAACCCGAACTTTCCCCATTTGGAAAACCCACCTTCATCACCATGCGCGTGGAGGATATCGATAAAAAGTTTACCGTATGATGAACATGACCCCAACCGTCAAACAATTGCTGATCATTAACGTGATCTTCTTTGCCGGTTCGCAATGGGTAGGCGATGCGGCCTATTCCTTTCTTTCGCTTTATTACCCTGAAAATCCTGATTTCAGGTTTTGGCAGCCCATCACGCACATGTTTATGCACGCCAACCTGATGCATATCCTTTTCAATATGTTTGCGCTTTACTCGTTCGGGTCGGCGCTGGAACAGTTTTGGGGGTCAAAGAAGTTCCTGTTTTTTTACATTTCCTGCGGATTGGGCGCCGCCCTCTTGCATACAGGTGTCAATTACATCCAAGTCCAGAGCGCGATGTCGGAGTTGGTTGGATCAGGGCTGTCGCAGGCCGAGATCGACGCATTCCTCACATCAGGCCGGATAAACTATGATCCGGAAAGGGTGGGCGAGGGCGTGTTGCAAGGGTTGTTTGACTCGTTCAACACCCCGGCGGTTGGAGCCTCAGGTGCCATTTATGGGCTATTGGTCGCCTTTGCGTGTATGTTCCCCAACACCGGGCTTATGCTCATGTTTGTTCCCGTTCCCATCAAAGCCAAATATTTTGTACCTGGCCTTTTGCTCATTGACCTTTTTATGGGCATCTCGGGCAAATCAATATTTGGCGGCGGAAGCGGTATCGCGCACTTTGCCCACATCGGAGGCGCGCTTGTGGGATTTTTGATGATGTGGTACTGGAAAAAAAATCAGTTTAACAACAATCGTTGGGATTGATGGGGATTGGAAGTGATTTGAAAATGCAGTACCGCGCCGGCGATGTGACCACCCGTCTGATCTTTTTCAATATCGGGGTGTTCCTGCTTTCCATTTTGTTGTTTTACAAATTCAGGTCGGCGCATTTTGATTATCCGGATTGGCTGGCACTATCGTCAAACCCGATGACGGTACTTACCCGGCCCTGGACACTGCTAACCTATTCGTTTTTTCACGCAGGGTTTTTCCATTTGCTTTTCAATTTGATCATTCTCAATTTTTCAGGCCGGCTTTTCCTGACCTTTTTTACCGGTCGGCAAATGCTGGGGCTATACCTTACTTCGGCAATTTTTTCCGGGCTTTGTTTTATGGGGTTCTATGCCCTGGTGGGCGGGCAATCGATGATCGTGGGTGCGTCGGGCGCCATTATGGCCGTGTTAATCGGGGCCGCCTCCTATTCGCCACACATGCAGGTCCAATTGCTTCTTATTGGGCGGGTCCAGCTTTGGCATATTGCGGCAGTTGTGATCCTGATTGATCTTTTGTACATCCTGGCTGAAAATACCGGTGGGCACGTGGCACACCTGGCCGGGGCATTTTTTGGCTATATTTACGTGGTTCAAATCAAACGTGGTCGTGACCTGGGAAGCTGGATGGCAGGAGCTTTTGGCTGGGCAGCTGGACTGAAGCCATTGCCCAAAAAGACCCCGTTTAAAAAAGTTTATCGTACCCACAATGCCCAAACTGTCAGGGCCACAGCCAAGAGTTTGCAGCAACGACGCATTGACGAGATTCTGGACAAAATCAGCAAATCAGGGTATGACAGCCTGAGCGCCGAGGAAAAAGAGTACCTGTCCCGCGCGGGAAAAGAGTGAAATGAAAAAACTATCCTGGTTCAACAAAACCATATACGCGGTCAATGTAGTCGTAGCCTTGCTGACGATCATTGCGTATGCGTTTCCGTTTTTGGCACCCAAGCTGTTTCCAGGTCTTTCGGTACTAACTTTAATCCTTCCGCTTTTCCTGATTGTCAACGTTCTGTTTTTTGCCTATTGGGCGGTCCAACTCAAGAGGCAGGTGTTGCTTTCGGCAATTGTGTTGCTTTTTGGCATCACCTTTATCAATAAGTTTTACCGTTTTTCGTCGGCAGAATTGCCCCCGCACGAACAGGACTTTACGGTCATGAGCTACAACGTAAGGCTTTTCAACCTTTTTGAGTGGATTCCCGGGCGCGTGCCTGATACTATCCGCTCCTTTATCAATGAGCTTAATCCGGACATTGTCTGCCTGCAGGAGTATTCCAAGAACGGCAATGTCGAACTCAAGGCGTACCGCTACCGGCATATTGCACTGGAGGGCAGGAAAATCCAGAGCGGTCACGGGATTTTCAGCAAGTACCCCATCATCGATCAGGGTTCCATCACCTTTCCCAATTCCAGCAACAGTGCTGCTTTTGCCGATATTAAAAGAGGATTGGACACGGTACGCGTTTACAGCATCCATCTGCAATCGGTGAAAATCACCCCTGATGTGGACACGCTTAATCAGGACGGGGGCAAAATTGACCAAAGGCGGTCCGAAATGATTTTCAGGCGGATCACCAAGGCCTTCAGGGAACAACAGCACCAGGCCGAGATGGTTCGCGAACACAGCAATTCAAGCCCTTATCCGGTAATTATTTGCGGCGATATGAACAACAGCGCATTTTCCTATGTGTACCGACGGATCAAAGGGAATCTGGACGATGCTTTTGAAGAGGGCGGAAACGGTTTTGGTCAAACCTATAATTTTAAATATTATCCCGCGCGCATTGATTACATCTTCATTGATAAGTCGATCAGGGTAAAATCATTCAGGAACTATCCAAATTTCAAGAATTCAGACCATTACCCCATTATGGCGAGGTTGCAGTTCAGATAACCTGGCGCAGCAAATAATCCCTGGCGTGCCGCCCTTCATTGAACAGCAGGTCCAACACCGACAGATTGTTCAAAAAACCGTGGCGGTCACCAAAAACCTGCGTATAAGGCTCTAACTGAGAAGTGTCTTTCTTTCCCGATGCCATATGGCGGATGTCCTTGGAATCAGCCACTTGGTGAAAATATTCAACGGTTTTCCGGAATTTAAAATCCAAACCCATGCACCGCGAAACAATTTCCATGGTTTCCAGATCAAGATCCATCAGAAACTCGTGACGTTTGGTAAAGACGGGTGCAATATCGTCTTCAAAATATTCGAAAAACGGCGACGACCTGTAAGCGGCCTCAAGGGATTTAAAGTGCTGTTTTTGCCATCCGAATGAATTGTCCACCCTCACATCGCGGGTCATTCGCCGCCCGAGGTCATGCTTTACCGGGACATTGAGCAATTGCCGGCCGTTGGGACTGTATATATACATCCGGTTGCGGTTGGTCTGTTTCTGGAAACTGTCGCACACCTCAAGAGTGACTGCATCAGCCTGCGCCAGGGCAGCGAATTGCGAGATGGAGGGGAAGTATGTTGGATAGAGAAGGAGCAAGCTAAAGAAGAAATTATAAATTTTGAATTTTGAATTTTGAATGAGGTTACTTAGCCAATTATCACATTCCTTAATTAACTTTCATTAGCTAATTCGCTAATTATCAAATTCGCTAATTATCACATTCGCTAATTACCGGCTTTCTTCTTCCGAATGTAATCAAACACAAAATAAGCGCCGAGCAAAATCAGGAAAAACTTGAAATAAGACACGGGTTTGCCCTCGCCGTGGACCGTCGTGAAAAGGCGCTCCCAGCGTATTTTGTCAAAACCGCCCGCATTAGGGTCAAGGCTCATCCAGATAAAGACGGGTTTGCCCACAATATGATCTTCAGGTACGAAACCCCAATACCGGCTGTCTTCAGAGTTATGGCGGTTGTCGCCCATCATCCAGTAATAATTCTGCTTAAAAGTGTAGGAAGTGGCCACCTGCCCGTTGATGCGGATGTCATCGCCGTTGGCATGAAGCTGGTTGCCTTCATAATCAGTAATGATCCGGCGGTAAAACGGCAGCGATTTGCTGTCCAGTTTTACGGTTTTCCCCGCTTGCGGAACATACACCGGGCCCATGTTGTCCAAGTTCCAGTTGCTGCCGTTCTGCGGAAATATCCCGCCCTCGGGCTGGCGCGCGATGTTGCGCTCAACGCTTTTTACAATTGGATTGTTTTTGAGCCGTGCCGCCGACTCATCAGTTAGGGCCCTGAAAACGTAAGTGTTCTGGTTGATTGGAATCACACCATCTGTGACATCGAGTTCCCTGATTACATAGCGGGGGTCAAATGAACTGCCGTCGGTGGTCACGATGTATGACCACTGTGGGCGGGCCCTGTCGGGAAGGGCGAGTTTTTGATTGTCGATGTAAACATAGCCGTCGCGGATGGAAAGGCTGTCGCCGGGAATACCCACGCACCGCTTTACGTAATTTGACTTTTTGTCCACCGGTTTGTCGGCGCGGCGGCCCGATCGGTCAAAAAATTTGTAAACGGTATCTACCGGCCAGTTAAAGACCACGATGTCGTTTCGTTCAATGTCCTGGGCACCCGGAAAGCGGAAATGAGGGAGTTGGGGCCATTTGGAATAGGACTTTGTATTGAGTAGCGGAATAGTGTCATGCACCATGGGGGCGGCAACAGTAGTCATTGGCGTACGGGCCCCATAGTGGAATTTGCTCACAAAGAGGAAATCGCCCACCAAAAGAGACTTTTCCAGTGACGATGTCGGAATTGTATAGGGCTGCATGATGTAGGTGTGCACCAACGTCGCGACGATGATGGCGAAAAGCAACGAACTGATGGTGTCGCCGGTTTTGGTTGCGGGCTTCAGGCTTCGCTCGGTAACATAATTGAGCGGCTGCTGAAAATAATTCACGTAAAAGATATAGAACCCAAAAGTAAAAATCCCCAGAAAGGTATCGGTTGTTGATGTCTTTCCAAAACTGCGCAGGGTTTCAACCCAAACCACAGGGAACATGATCAGGTTCACTATGGGGACAAAAAGCAAAATGGTCCACCATGTTGGCCGGTTGATAATCTTCATCAACACGATCGCATTGTAAACCGGCACCGCCGCCTCCCAGCGCTTTCGGCCCGCAGCCTCATAAAGGCGCCACGTTCCCGCGAAGTGAATGATTTGCACAATCAGGAAAAAAACAAACCAGCCAGTAAGGGTCATATTTCTATTTTTTGAGCGTTGGTAACTACCGCCGCCTGTTTGTTACACAATTTAATTTCAGTTAACCTTGCAGCCCAAGGACGTCTTTCATACTGAACACCCCGGATTTTCCCCGGATCCACTCGGCGGCGATTACAGCACCAAGGGCAAATCCCTCGCGATTGAACGCAGTGTGTGTGATTTCAATCGAATCTACTGCCGACTCATAGTAAATGGAATGTGTTCCAGGAACATCGTCGCGGCGCACTGATTCAATCGGGATCTCATCAGGCCTGGTTGACTTAAGCGCCCAGGATGAGTAATCGCTTTTGTCAATGATGCCCTTGGCCAGCGTGATCGCGGTACCGCTGGGGGCATCAAGTTTTTTGGTATGGTGGATTTCCTGCATCCTGATGCGGTATTCGGGAAATCCGGCCATCAAGGCGGCCAGGTGCGCGTTCAGTTCAAAAAACAGGTTTACCCCCAAACTGAAGTTGGAAGCATGCAAAAACGCCCCGCCCATCTGCTGGCATTGCTTAACTATGATTTCATAATCATCCAGCCATCCGGTAGTACCTGAAATCACGGGGATTGCCGTGTTCAAAGCGGTGGTGATATTTACTACTGCCGATGCCGGTGTGCTAAAGTCAATCGCCACATCGGCATTTTCCAAGCCGTCATACGTATTTGCAGACGATTTTTTAAGCACGATCTCATGACCTCGTGCCAGGGCGGCCCGCTCAACGGCCTGGCCCATGGTTCCGTAACCCAACAGTGCTATTTTCAATTTAATTTCAAATTAACGGTTAAACCTAAGTTTGGCCTGTAATCGATTTCATTTTGGTAAACCTCCGGGGCAATGGTAAGCCTGTCCGAGACATTGAACTGCATCAGGTGCGCGTCAACATTGGCATCCACAATGTTCAAAATATAGAAAAGACCGGTTATGAGCAGTGAAAGATCGCGGTTGCGCTGGTAAAAACGCTGTGCTTCAATGAGCCTCTGGTTGTCCAGGAATTGAAATTGGTCATCGTTAAAGCCCGCCAGCCTGCGTTTGTACGCATCGCGGTACTGATGGTATTTTTTGTTGTTGTCGGCGTAAAAATAAACGCTGGTACCAATAGCACCATAAACGATGGGGATTTTCCACCACCGCTTGTTGTACGCCTGGCCAAGCCCTGGCAAGATTGCCGAATAGAACGCGGCTTTTGACGGTGCCAACGGATCGATTTCGGTATAGGTGGTATCGGCAGCCACCAGAAGTTCTTCTTTTTGCTGGCCAGTGGCCAGGGTGCAAAGCAACAGGGTCAATATGGCAAACGCCTTACGCACCCTTTTGGATCAGGTTTAAAATGCGGTTGAACTCGGCTTCGCCCTTGAAGGGGATGGTAATCTTGCCTTTTCCGTCGGCCGAAACCTTGATATCGGCTTTTACGCCAAGCCACTGCGCGAGCTCCTTCTTTTTGTCCTCGGCGCCATATGACGATGCCTTATGCTTGCCCGCCGGTTTTGGTTTCAGGCCTTCCTGGTAACTTTTGACCAGAGCTTCGGTTTCGCGCACCGAAAGGTTTTTGGAAACGATTTTCTGGTAAATGTCGGCCTGCGCGTCCTGGTCTTCTATATTGATGATGGCGCGTCCGTGCCCCATCGAGATAAATCCGTCGCGGATTCCGGTCTGGATAATGGGATCGAGCTTCAACAACCGCAAATAGTTGGCAATGGTAGAGCGCTTCTTGCCCACGCGCTCGCTCATTTGTTCCTGGGTGAGCTGGATTTCATCAATGAGCCTCTGGTAGGAAAGCGCGATTTCAATCGGGTCCAGATCGTGCCTTTGAATGTTTTCAACAAGCGCCATGGTGAGCGACTCATTGTCATCGGCAATCCGGATATAGGAAGGGATCGTGGCCAACCCGGCAATTTTTGATGCCCGTAGCCTGCGCTCGCCCGAGATGAGCTGGTATTTATTAAAATCTGATTTGCGAACGGTAATGGGCTGGATCACGCCCAATTGGCGGATTGACGAGGCGAGTTCCTGCAGAGCATCTTCATTGAAGTTGCTGCGCGGCTGGAACGGATTGATTTCGATAGATTCGATATCGAGTTCCACGATGCTGCCCACAACCTTGTCGGCATTTTTGTCGCTTACTGATTTGATGTCGTTCTCCGGGTCTTTCAAAAGGGCCGAAAGCCCGCGGCCCAGAGCCTGTTTCTTTATCGCTTTAGCCATGGCTATTTGCTGTTTTTCTTGATGATTTCATGTGCCAGGCTCAAATAATTGCTGGCCCCCTTGCTTGTTGCGTCAAAATTGATGATGCTTTCCCCAAAACTGGGCGCCTCGCTCAATTTCACGTTGCGCTGGATGATGGTGGTGAACACCATGTCGTGAAAGTGCTTCTGGACTTCTTCCACCACCTGGTTTGACAGCCTCAGTCGCGAATCGTACATTGTCAATAGCAGCCCTTCAATGTCCAGCGACGGATTGTGGATCTTTTGCACGCTCTTGATGGTATTGAGCAGTTTGCCCAAACCTTCCAACGCAAAATATTCGCACTGTATGGGAATCACTACCGAGTCGGCGGCGGTAAGCGCGTTCAGTGTCAAAAGCCCGAGCGACGGAGCGCAATCAATCAGGATATAATCATACTCTTCGCGAACACTTTCAAGGGCCTGCTTGAGCATGTATTCGCGGTTTTCCTTGTCTACGAGTTCAATTTCGATAGCCACCAGGTCAATGTGCGCCGGGATCACGTCCACATTGGGCGCCGAGCAGGAAACGATGGCCTCTTTTGGCGTGCTGCTGTGCTCCAAAATCTGGTAAGTGCCAAGTTCAACGGTTTCCACGTCAATGCCCAGGCCTGAACTCGCATTGGCCTGCGGATCAGCATCTATCAGCAATACTTTTTTTTCAAGAACGCCCAGTGACGCCGCAAGGTTGACCGATGTCGTGGTCTTTCCTACACCGCCTTTCTGGTTTGCAACAGCAATGATTTTACCCATTTAAAATGTCCGGATTTTAGAGCCGTAAAAATACAATTAAAAACGGGTTGTGCAATTTGGAATTGTTAACAGCGATCGCGAATTTGAAAATTTGAAAATTGAAAATTTGAAGATTGCCCTCGAATTTTATCTTTGTACCATTCGACCTTTTTCACTGAAGATTGGATTGTTATTCTCCTTTGCGAGACTTCTTCAATTCGCAGGAAAGACTTATTCTCTATCTCTTCATTTTCAAATTTCCAAATTGACACATTTTCAAATTATTTTTTCCGCATCGCCTCCAACATATCCCACAATTCCGCCGGAACCTGTTCGAGCATATTGAACTGCCCCGCACCCTTGAGCCATTCGCCGCCGTCGATGGTAATGACCTCGCCGTTTAGGTAGGCCGAAAAATCTGAAACCAGATACGCCGCAAGGTTGGCAAGTTCCTGATGATTGCCCACCCGGCCAAGGGGAACTTTTTTGGCCAAATCAAATTTTTCTTTCAAATCACCCGGCAGCAACCTGTCCCAGGCGCCCTTGGTGGGAAAAGGTCCGGGTGCAATTGCGTTGGAGCGGATGCCGTATTTGGCCCATTCAACGGCAAGGCTCCGGGTCATGGCAAGGACACCGGCCTTGGCCGTCGCACTCGGCACCACGTACGCCGAACCCGTCCAGGCATAGGTCGTAACGATGTTAAGTATGGTTGAAGTTTCCTGTTTGGTGTCAATCCAGTGTTTTCCAAAGGCAAGGGTGCAGTTTTTGGTGCCCTTCAGGACAATATCGATAATCGTATCAAAGGCGTTTGCCGAAAGCCTTTCGGTAGGGGAGATAAAGTTCCCGGCTGCGTTGTTGAGCAGCACGTCGACACGGCCAAAACGCGCAATTACCTGTTGCAACATCGCTTCCACCTGATCGTAATGCCGCACGTCACATTGAACGGCAAGGCATTCGGCGTCCGTGCCACGCTCCATTTCGGCGGCCGTGGCCTGGAGTTTTTCCAGGTCACGCGAGGTGATTGCCACATTGGCTCCCAATTCCATAAAGTATCGGGCCATCGACTTTCCAAGGCCGCTCCCGCCTCCGGTTACCACGATTGTCTTCCCTTTGAGCGCGTCATCGCGCAGCATTTTTTGGCTAAAGTCCATTGATGTGATTTTCCCCGAAAGATAAAGTAATTAGTAATTAATAATTAATAATTAATAATGGGGGCGTTCATTCCGGAAGGAAGCTGTCAGCTATCAGCTATCAGCTGTTCCCGTTCTACCCGGGTGTTTCGTGCGATTGGACGTTAAAAAAAATGGGAGCGTTTAAGTATCCGGTCTTGCCCGGAAGTGGGCACTTGATCTTCTTGCCCCTGGAAACTCCGATCCGGAGTTCACACCTTGCGTGGCGTTTGCGCAAAAAAAAATCCCTCCGCTTATGCGGAAGGATTTTGGTCGGGATGACTGGATTCGAACCAGCGACCCCTAGCACCCCATGCTAGTACGCTACCAGGCTGCGCTACATCCCGAGGCTGCAAATATACTGGTTTTTGTTTTTTATTGGAATTGGTTCGCAAAGGAATTTTTTTCGTGGCGGGAACGCGTTCAAATGACAATTTTTTTGCCTGATGTCACGCAACCTTTTGGTAAAAAAATATCTTAATTTCGCATTATAGTTCTCATAATCAATCAATACCGACATGAAACTCAGGTTGCTATTTCTAACCCTTGTCACGGGTGTTGTTATAAATTCCTGTGACAATACTGACCAACCGGGCGGCGAAACGGTCAAGGTAGCGGTCCCGGTAGTCAAATCGCTGGCAGAGATCCGCTCTTCGATCAGTGTCACGGCAGCCCGCCAGACCCATTCCGATGGCAAGATTTACGTTGCCGAAAATTATCTGTTTTACATCGCGCAGCAGGAGGGCATCCACATATTTGACAATTCAGATCCTGCCTCGCCGCAAAACATTGCGTTTATCAATCTTGAAGGGGTGCATGACATTGCCATCAAGGGAGAATACCTTTACGCAGACAACTACGTGGATCTGGTGGTGTTCAATATCGCACAGGTAAACAATATCCATTTGGCGCATACCCTTTCCAATGCCCTCGCCTTCGCGCCGCAGTACCCGCAGGATGTCGATTTTTACGATTATGACGTGCCGTGGACGGAAGGCGATATCATTACCGGCTTTGAAATTCAGACGCGTATCATGGACCCGTCGGCGGTGAGCCTTGAAGATTTCATGTCCAGCCCGGTTGCCAATTCAATCGGCGGAAACCCCAATGCGGTTGGCACCGGCGGCTCATACGCCCGGTTCCAGATCAAAAACAACGCGCTCTACACCCTTGATTCCTGGCAACTAAACGTATTCAACATCACCCAGCCCCAATCGGCTTTTTTTGACAAATCGGTCCATATGGAGCAGTGGTTTGGGGGCGGCGAATTTGAAACGCTGTTTATCCAAAAAGACTTCCTGTTTGTGGGCGCCACCAATGGCATGTTTGTGGTGGACGCCTCCAATGAGTTCAATCCGGTATTCATTTCAGGATTTTCGCACGCTACGGCCTGTGATCCGGTCGTGGTCCATGAAAATACCGCCTACATCACTGTCCGCGGCGGAACCACATGTGGCGCGATCCAGGACCAGGTAAACGTGATTGACATTAGTGACATCACCCAACCCACGCTGGTTTCGACCTATTTTCTGGATCAACCCTTCGGGCTCGGGTACCTGGACCAGCAGCTTTACGTTTGTTGTGGCAACGGCGGCCTCAAGGTCTTTAACGCGCAGAACCCGGCCGGACTTGAATTGGTGCACTCCTACAACGGAAACTATCGCGACGTTATCGCGCTGCCCTCACACCTTATCGCGGTGGGCAACAACACAATTACCCAGTTCGCATATGGGCCCAATCACACCCTGAGTCAAATAGGCATAGTGGAATTTTAGATCAGGGCGTGCCGGCGCATGGGCCATGGTGCATCTGAAATTGTTAACGGCGCGCCGTCAGGCTGTCCGCTGTGTCTTTTTTGGCCCGGGCCAAAAAAGTACGCCGCTTCCATCCTTCACGCAGCCATTATTGAAGCAAAATCTCCAGGATTGAGATTGCAGCCTCGCTGATCTTGGTGCCAGGGCCAAACACTGCCACGGCGCCCGCGTCAAACAGGAATTGATAATCCTGGGCAGGAATCACCCCGCCCACAATCACCATAATGTCTTCACGGCCGTGCTCCCTGAGCTGTTCAATTACCTGTGGTACCAGGGTTTTATGCCCCGCCGCCAAAGAAGAGACACCCAGAATGTGCACATCGTTCTCCACCGCCTGCCGCGCGGCCTCGGCCGGGGTTTGGAAAAGCGGCCCGATGTCAACGTCAAAGCCCACGTCGGCATAACCGGTGGCAACCACCTTGGCGCCGCGGTCATGCCCGTCCTGGCCCATCTTGGCAATCATGATCCTGGGCCGTCGGCCTTCCCGGCGCGCAAACTCATCGGCAAGGCGCCGTGCCTTTTCAAAGCTTTCGTCGTTCTTGATTTCCTTGCTGTACACCCCGCTGAATGTTTTAATGTTAGCTTTATAACGTCCGTACACCTTTTCCAACGCATCGCTGATCTCGCCAAGGGAGGCGCGGTGCCTTGCAGCGTCAACCGCCAACTCCAACAGGTTGCCCTGGCCCGTAGCCGCTGCCTGGGTCAATGCCTCGAGCGATTGGGTTACCTTGCCCTGGTCGCGTTTGGCCCGCAGTTCCCTGAGCCGCTCCACCTGGTTTCTTCGGACCAACTGATTGTCCACATCCAGGATATGCAAGGGGTCTTCCTTGGCCAAACGGTATTTGTTAACCCCTACTATGATGTCCTGCCCGCTGTCAATCCGAGCTTGTTTCCGGGCGGCGGCTTCTTCAATCCGCAATTTTGGAATCCCGGCTTCGATGGCCTTGGTCATCCCACCGAGTTCTTCGACCTCTTCAATAAGTTTCCAGGCCTTTTCAGCAATTTCCGCGGTCAGATTTTCAACATAATAACTGCCCGCCCAAGGGTCAACGGTTTTGGTGATATGCGTTTCTTCCTGCAGGAAAATCTGCGTGTTTCGGGCAATCCGCGCCGAAAAATCGGTTGGGAGCGCAATCGCTTCGTCCAGCGCATTGGTGTGCAGGGACTGGGTTCCGCCAAAAGCGGCCGCGGCGGCCTCAATACATGTGCGCGCCACGTTGTTAAACGGGTCCTGTTCGGTAAGGCTCCATCCCGAAGTTTGGCAATGCGTCCTGAGCGCCAGTGATTTTTCGTCCTTGGGGTCAAACTGCTTCAACAGCCTGGCCCAAAGCATCCGGCCAGCCCGCATCTTTGCGATTTCCATAAAATGGTTCATCCCTATCGCCCAAAAAAAGGACAGCCGGGGCGCAAAATCATCAATCTTCATACCGGCGGCCAATCCCGTCCTGATGTATTCCAGCCCGTCGGCAAGCGTATAGGCCAATTCCAGGTCAGCGGTTGCACCGGCTTCCTGCATGTGGTAGCCTGAAATTGATATCGAGTTAAACTTGGGCATGTTGCGGCTGGTGTAGGCAAAAATGTCGGCGATGATCCGCATGGAGGGAGCCGGAGGATAAATGTAAGTATTGCGCACCATAAACTCCTTTAAGATGTCGTTCTGGATGGTGCCTGAAAGTTTTGCCGGGTCAACGCCCTGCTCCTGCGCCGCAACAATATAAAAGGCCATGATGGGCAACACCGCGCCGTTCATCGTCATCGAAACCGACATATCGGCCAGCGGGATGCCGTCAAAAAGCACCTTCATGTCTTCAACCGAATCAATCGCAACGCCCGCCTTGCCAACATCGCCCTGAACACGTTCGTGGTCAGAGTCATAACCGCGGTGAGTGGCCAGGTCAAATGCCACTGAAAGCCCTTTCTGGCCAGCGGCAAGGTTTCGGCGATAAAACGCGTTGCTTTCCTGTGCGGTGGAAAATCCGGCATATTGCCTGATGGTCCACGGCCGCCGAACATACATCGTGGCATACGGGCCGCGAAGGTAAGGCGCAAAACCCGCCCCAAATTCAAGGTGGTCCAACGCCGCAATATCTTCGGGTTTGTAGGTTGTTTTTATCTCAATTCCTTCGGCCGAGGTATATGTTTCAGATTGAAGTTCCTGGGTAAACTTTTTATGTTCAAGCTGCAAATGGCTGAAGTCCTTTCTCATGATTGGGTATTCTCAGGGTTCTTTTCAAGTTCAAGGCGCTTGATTTCGGCCTTTTCGGCCAGTCGGCGCTCAATGATGGGCGTAATCAGGGTTTTGCGCGGATTGATTTTTACAAACGGGAACAGTTCCAGCTCACCCTCCATCCGGTCGGTTTTGTTTGGATGTTTGTTGGTTCCCAGCAATATTGACTTTCCAGAGTCAAATAGTTCCTGCTCACTCGCGGCGCTTTCGGCAATTTTTTTCTGGATCGTGCCCTGCATAAGTTGTTTGAGCAGACCGCCTGAGGCTTCAATCTCCTTGAATAGCGCGAGGGCTTTTTCGGCCATCTGAGCGGTAATTGATTCGATATAATAAGATCCGTCGGCAGGATTTGTCACCGCTCCGAAATAGCTCTCGTGTTTGAGAATCAGCAACTGGTTGCGGGCTATCCGGTCACCAAATTCGTTGTTTTTGTGATATATCGCGTCATAGGGAAGGTTTGACACTGTATCGGCACCTCCCAGAATCGCGCTCATGCACTCGGTGGTGGTACGCAGCATGTTCACGTTGTAATCGTACAGGGTTTTGTTCCTGCGGGTGGGGGTGGCCAGAATATGGCAGCCGGCCGAGGTCCCATACTCGTTTTCGATCAGATTGAACAACGCGCGAAGTGCCCGCAACTTGGCAATCTCAAAAAAATAGTTCGGCCCAACGGCCACTTGCAAAACCATGGGCCTGGCAAGGGGTATGCGGTTCAGGTACTCGTTGGCGTGCGAGAGGATGTAGGCCAGTTGCTGAACCATATTTGCGCCCGCATTTTGGTACAATGTTCCATCAACCGAAAGCCCGTGGCAGTTTTCCAGCCCGGCAATCGCCGTGGAAGTTTCAAAATTGTCGCCGCCTGGGAACCAGTTTCCGCCCTTAGCCAAATGCCCAATGGGGTCAACGAGAATAAAAACCTGCGCTCCCTTTCCCGCTACGGCCTGATCAATTTTCTGGGCAAACTCCCGGGAGAGAAATCCCAATTTAAAATATAGCCTTAATCCGATCAGGTCCAAGCCGTCAAGCAACCGCCCGATGTCAATATTCCGATCGTCAATTGAGAACCGCAAACTATTGGCACCACGGCTAATCGATTCCTTGGCGCGACGGTTGGATTTTTCCAGATCAAAAACATAAATATCCTGGCAAATAAAAAAATCGTTTCCGCCCGATGTTATCGGTTCGCGGGCCTGGTCAGCATGGTAAAATGGGCGCACCTGGATGCCTTCGGGGCTATCCCAGACAACTGAATCCGTATAATCGGCACCTTTGAGTTCATACTGAATCTGCTGCTTCCACTGTTTGGACGAAAGGGGCGCAAAGGAGGAGAAAAGGGACATGGGACTGGCGTAATTTTAATTGGCAAGTTAGCGAATTGCCGAATGGATTTGAATTTTGAGATGATCAACGGCAGGCTCGTCGCACTTGAATAATAGAATCGGTACTAATTATTAATTATTAATTATTAATTCTGCAACGAGTCTTCTTCAAATTCAATGATGTAAATATCTTCGTTGTCGCGTTTCATATAATATTTTTCGCGCGCGTATTTCTCAACCTGGTCGGGGTTGGACAACAACTTGATGTTTTGCCGGTCCTTGCGGATCTCTTCTTCATAATAAGCCTTGTTTTCCTCCAGCTCTTCAATCTGTTTATTGAGCGCGCGGTGGTTCAGCCACGAATAATTATCAAGGAAAAGCATCCAGACGGCAAAAAACAGGATTGCCCAGACATATTTGTTGCTGACCACCCTGAACCATCCGCTGTCCCTGAAATTCTCCAACATGTTATATCGTTTCGTGACGTGCCTAAAGTACGAATTTTTATGAGATACGCTGGTTGATCACCGCGCGCACAACATCAATGGCAACGGTGTTGTATTTGTCATTGGGAATAATGATATCGGCAAAGGCCTTGGTAGGTTCAATGAACTGCTGGTGCATGGGTTTAAGAGTGGTCTGATATCGGTTGAGCACTTCTTCCATATCGCGGCCGCGCTCGGCAATGTCGCGCTTGAGCCTTCTTATGAGCCTTTCGTCCGAATCGGCATGCACATAAACCTTGACATCGCAAAGATCCCGAAGTTCCGGGCTGGCCAAAATCAGGATACCTTCAACAATCATCACTTTTCTGGGGTGTGTCACAATGGTGTCCTCGGTGCGGTTATGCGTCACAAAAGAGTACACCGGCTGTTCAATGTTACGGCCGGCTTTCAATTCCCTGAGGTGCGAGACCAAAAGATCAAAATCAATTGCGCGTGGATGGTCAAAGTTTATCAGTGCGCGTTCATCGTAACTCAGGTGGCTGTTGTCCTTATAGTAGGCATCCTGGTGGATGATGCCCACCTCGGTTTGCGGAAGTTCATTCATGATCTGGTGCACAACGGTTGTTTTTCCGCTTCCGGTGCCCCCGGCAATGCCAATGATCAACATAGGTTGGGATTTAGGTTTGACGCCACAAAAGTAGCAATCTTTTTTGGAGCTGTTCCGGCTGTACGCTATATCTTTTTTGAATTCCGGCGGGCAAATTGCAGGGCAATTCATAAGTATCACCGCCGTCATGCCAAAAAAGGATGCCGCTTCCATCCGGGCTAGGGCATCTGCAACCAGGTCGGCTTTGATGCCCTTAATGGTCAATCCCCCGAAATCATTTTGGATGTAATTCCCTTTCGGGCGGAATACTCGGCCAAAATAATACCGCCGGCATGCAACACAATAAAGATCGGAAACCAATATAACCCCCATTTGTGCACGGCCTCGATTGGATCTTCATATTCGGCAAACCACTTTTGTTGCAGGCATGCGCCGGTAAAGGCCGAGACGGCCACAAAAACGTAAAAATAGATGTAGATGAGCCCCTGAAGCCTTTCCTTTATGGGAATGTATCGCCTAAAGGGGTTTGGGAATCTGATCCCGCCCGCCAACATATAAACAATCCGTGCCAGCAACAGCGCAAACATTACATAGGCAAACGCCTCGTGCCACTCCCACATGGGTTCGCGCACTGCGGTGGCGATTTCGGCCGCCTTCCCGGGGGGAATTCCCGCGTCGTTGTCTTCAATGATTTTTACGATGTGGTTCTTGTTCATCCACGTCATTCTCAGGAATCCCGTGAAGAACATGACCGTCATGGCTAGCGCGATGCTCCAGTGAAGGAGCCGGTGGGTGCGGGGAAAATGGTGCGTGGCCATTTCAAATCAGTTGAAGTATTCGCCGTAAAGTTCGTAGGAGTGCTGCAATTGCAACGCGATTTCCCGGGCCGAGGCAGCATCGGCATCAGCTAGTGCATCAGTCATTTCCAGGTGCGGATGCAGCCATTTGTGGAGTTCGTCGTGGCTCTCGCCCTTCATTGTACAACTTTTAATCAGGAGCTGGTTTTGTTCCTGAAGTTTTTCGGCAAGGGTGGCGTAGTCGGATTGATTGCCTTCAAGGAAGCTGTTTACGAGTTCGCGTCCGTTGGAAACATAGGGTTTCATTTCGGGGTTCACGCTCCATTTCTGGCCGTCGTTCAGGGAAATCCGGGCGGCTTCGTGTTGAGCGTCGCTGTGCGCTGAGTTGAGCTTTTCACGGTGCGTACAGGATAGCGCCAATAGGGCGAGAGCGAGGGTGAGGAATTTTTTCATGATGTAGGGTTTGTGTAAAGGTAAGGAAAAATGGGTTGGGATGGTTGGGGGCTTGCTGTTGATTTGGTTGCTGTGGTCGGTGTGCTCGCTGCGCTCGGTGCGGTTTGCTCGCTGCGCTCGCATTCGGGCAGGATTACGCACTGGCGTGCGT
>JAEZGB010000148.1 GCA_023437485.1 Bacteroidota bacterium | reverse complement strand
GATCGGGACCCCACAGAGCAAGGCAAAGTAAAAAAGGGGCCTGATGAAGAGCCCCTTTTGTTTATCTGATTGAATTTATAAAATCGTAACGCGTTATGA
This sequence comes from Bacteroidota bacterium, assembly GCA_023437485.1. Lineage (GTDB taxonomy): Bacteria > Bacteroidota > Bacteroidia > Flavobacteriales > Flavobacteriaceae > Flavobacterium. The sequence continues at coordinate 16,473 of JAEZGB010000148.1, read as the reverse complement.
TCTGGTGTTTGCCTTCGCCCAAATCAATAATAACTGCCCGGTTGTTGTTGTCCAGCAATTTGGAAACCTCTTCAACCGGCGTGGTCGCGGCTGCGATGGGATAGGCTTTGCCCATAACCTCGCGAATGGGTTTGTTGGCAATATCCTTGTCGCGGACGTAAAGGTCAAAAATCGCGGCCTCATCAATTGAACCCACGATGCCTGTCGTATCAATCACGGGCAATTGCGATATTTTATGGGTCCTCATCCGGTCTATCGCGTGCGAGACCAGTTCGCCGGTGCGGCAAATAATGAGCGGTTTGCCGGCCTGATCCCTTATAAGGTCAAGCGCAGTGGTAAATTCTTCCTCAAGATAACCCTTTTCGCGCATCCAGTCATCGTTAAACATTTTGCCCACATAACGGCTACCCGAATCATGGAAAAGCACCACCACAACGTCATCGGGCTTGAACTCATCCTTTAACTGAAGCAGCCCCTTGATTGCCGATCCGGCCGAATTGCCCACGAAAATGCCTTCTTCAAGTGCAATCTTCCTCGTGTAAACAGCCGCATCCCGGTCTGAAACCTTGGTAAAACCGTCAATAACGGAAAAATCGACATTCTTTGGCAAAATATCCTCGCCGATGCCTTCGGTGACATAGGAGTAAATTTCATCTTCGTCAAAAATTCCGGTCTCGTGGTACTTCTTGAAAACCGAACCGTAGGTATCAATGCCCCATATTTTGATGGCCGGGTTTTTCTCCTTTAGGAACTTGCCAACACCCGAGATGGTTCCGCCGGTTCCAACACCCACGATAAAGTGCGTGATCCTGCCCTCGGTCTGTTCCCAGATTTCAGGGCCGGTCTGCTCGTAATGCGCCTTGGCATTTGAGAGGTTGTCATATTGGTTGACGTACCACGAATTTGGCGTTTCCTCGGCCAATCTTTTGGATACCGAATAATAAGATCGCGGATCAGTTGGCTCAACATCGGTTGGGCACACAACCACCTGAGCCCCCACCGCACGCAGGATGTCCATCTTTTCCTTGGACTGCTTGTCGCTGATAACACAAATCAATTTATAACCCTTGACGATGGCGCACAAGGCAAGCCCCATTCCGGTATTGCCCGATGTGCCTTCGATGATGGTCCCGCCAGGTTTGAGCCTTCCGTCCCGCTCGGCATCTTCCACCATCTTTACGGCCATACGGTCCTTGACGGAATTGCCGGGATTAAAGGTTTCTACTTTCGCGAGCACGAGCGCATCAATGCCCTGGGTAACTTTATTGAGCCTGACCAACGGCGTATTGCCAATGGTGTCTAAAATGTTTTCAGCGTATTTCATGGGGCAAAGATATGAAATTGGCTTTGGCCAATTTCATCTGACGAAGGACGAATGTCAAATGTCAAACGGGTACGAGGTCAAGAGTAATTGAAAGAATTTGGGCGTTGCCTGCGGCCCGCGTTTTTCGCAGTACGCGGTACTTTGCTCCAACCGCTAACGCAGTTCGCAACCCGGAAAAATATTTCAGTTACAAATTTCGTTTCCCCGCTTCGATCGCGATAAATTCAGGCAGGTAGTTTGGCGTACAGCCACGGCTGACCATTTCATCCTTAAAAAGGCCCGTATTTTCGCCGATTGCGATACACCTGCTTCTAAACCCGGGTTCATAAATCCCGATCCACCCTGCGGTAAAGTTCATGGCCCACTGGACTTCAGGTGACTCGGTGGCAATATGGCGTTCGATCTCAGGAAGCAATTCGGCCGAGTTCGGCTGAACCTTTCCCATCCACCGCAGCCTTCCCTGGTAATACCAGTAAATCCGTCGCTTAAGAGGCGCGGCATCATCTTTCCAGCTCATGATCAGTGCGATCAGGTTGTTGTCCTTGGTCAATTGGTTGGCCATGAGCCAGTCGGCCAGTTGCAGGCGTTCATCGTAACGGTGCGTTTCCATATCGGCAAAAAGGCTATCAACCAAAGTTGAAGACAACTGCTTTTTGTCCATAATCAGGATAGCGAGCATCCTGGGATGAAACTGTCCGGTTGCCCAAAGCTTCATCGCCAAGTCGTGATCCTTCTTGATTTCTTTGGCAATGTTGCGAACATCACCGAGTTTGGGATTGTCACCGAGGCGCTTTAGAATGTCCATATTAATGCGTTTTGGGTTTTACTACGCTCCGCTCCGTACAGTTCGCCCTTTGGGCTCGGGTTGAGTTGTGGGTTATGGGTAACTGCATCTTTGAATCTGTCGGGTTGCACGTATAGCTGACAACTGACAACTGACAACTACTGGAAAAAATTCCACTCAATTCCAAACCGGATCAAAAAATCCCGGTACGGATAATTCGGTGCCGTGAATTAATTGTTTTGGCGCAACAGCGCATTTACGTGTTCGGCTTTAAAAAAGATTCGCGTTTGGCGCACGCGGGCGTTGACAAAGAAATCCACCACCGGGAAATTGCCAATCTGGCGTTGCTGCTGTACAAAAAATTCGGCGATGTGCGGATTGTAATCGTCGGCGTAAAACTTGGAAAAATAATTTACGGTGAGCCCGGTTTGCAGGAATAACGCGCGTTTGAAAAGATATTCGTTAAAATAAAGCGTGTTGCGCGTGGTGATCTTGGGCACATTTACGATGGGATCATCCTGTTCCACCTGTTGATAAAGGACTGTGTTGTCTAACCCGAACTTGCCCAGTTTGAATTCGCGCGCAACCTTGACCGAAAGATATCCAATAGTCCCCCCGTATTGTTTGGGCGACACCAACTGCACCGGATTTTCGGCATCGTTGCTGTAATACAAATAATCATTGATAGTCCGGAGCTCCATAAATACCAAAAGCCATTTGGTCTGAGCCGACGCCTCAATCAGGTTGATTTTTTCGTTTTTAAAATTTAAATTCCAGTTGTAATTCACAAAGCTCGATTGGTGCAACCGCGGAAGCAGATCAGGAACTTTGTTGATGTTTCCATAACGCAAAACAACCCGGTTATTGGGGTCAATTTGAAAATTCAGCCTCGCATCAAGGGTGGACATCGCCTGGTCTGAAAGAGAGTTGCTGTAATGAAACACGCCATTCCACCGCCCACGGCGATAGCGGTATTCGGCGCCCGCTGCATTTATGTCTTCGCTGATTCCGGCGGGAATCGTACCACCGTCAAGTACGAGGACCCTGTCAAAAAAATAATTATAACTGAAATTCTCAAGGAAAAATCTAAAATCGCCCAGGTCCGGATTGGAATATGATACGCCTGCCCTGTTGAACAACCGGTTATACCGGGACTGATCATGAACGCGGGAATTCACGTACGCCTGGCCAAACCGGCCAAAAGTAGTTGTACTGCCATCCGAATTGGTAATGGTAGAAGCCACGGTGGGCTGTGTCCATTCAAATTTTTTGTACTCGTAATTCAGCCTGTGGAAAATGGAAATCGAGTTTCTTGAATCAGGTTTGGTGACTTTGAAATCGTGATCAAGAAAGAGGCGCTTGCCAATCAGGAACGATTGCGCGTCCTTGAAATAAACCTCGAGGCGGGCACGGTCGCGGAAGTCAACATTGTCTGATTCAAAGTCCTCTACACTGGCAATCCCGCCGTTTTCACCATTTTTAAAATCCTGCCCGGTGTAATGAAAACGCGCCATGTAACGCCGGTTTTTGGTGTGGTAACTGGTAGTAAACCTGAAATTCCCGGCGCTGGTCAATTGGTTGATGTATTTTCCGAGTGACCGCAGGCCTTTATATGCAATGGAAAAATTGAGCTGTTCCGATGTGTTGACCGTTACAAAGGCATCAACGTTCTGGCCCTGCTCCATCACGCTCCTAAAATAAAGATCCGTAAAGGGCGTGGCAACCGAGTAGTATTTGATATCATCAACCTCCAGATAATTGAAGTGCTTGGCACGATAGCCAAACTGCGGATAGGCATCAAAATCGCGCAGGCCGAAATCCAACAATTGATAAGGTTGCCCTTCATTGGCAAAAGGTAATAACCCGAAAATGTCGCGCCTTAGGTAATTATGCCGGTACTCGGCTTGGATGGTAAGTGATGTATCAACATAAGTGGTGTCGCGTTGGATCGTGATGATCCGGTACTGATCTATCGTAGCCTTTTGCTGGACCTGGTCGGAAGCGGGCTGCGTTGAAGGCGCCAGCAACTGATCATCCTGTGCAGTGATTGAAAAAGTGATGAAAAATAAAAAAGCGATTAATTGCAGCTTGCGCATCATCGAGAGTTAGGTAACGCAAAAATAAGCAAAAGGGATTGGCCGAAAATAAAAAAGGCCCCCGAGGGAGCCTTTTAAAGTTCAAAAACGGAATAAATTAATTACTTCGCCTTGCCAACCAATTTGTTCTTAAGCTGAGCCATACGGCCTGAAGCAAGAAGTTCCTCGGTTTGTGCATCTGTAAGGGTGTAAGTTGTACCGGTTTTGTTCAGGATGGCAACAATCACATAACCGTCACCCAGTCCGGCAGGAGCCGATGTAGGGTGGCTGCTTGAAAAGTTGCTGATAGGCAACGTCGCATCCCAAACTCCAAACTTAGAAGCGTGAAGAGTCATGTCAAAATCGAATTCCTCAACCGGAGTGGTACCCCAAGAGTACAAGTCAGCGATAACGTAGTACTCACCGTCAGGAGCGCTTTCTTCAACAACAACATACTCAGGTGAGTTTCCGGTAGCACCGGCATAACCTGTTACATCTTCGAATGTAGTAGTGCTGATTACATACAGATCAAAATCGAAATCGTCAATCGCATGCAGGTTACCATCCGTACCCAGGTACTCACCATCAACGATGGTACCATAAGAATCGGCATAATTACCATCCCAAACCAGGCGCATTCCAACATCGTTGCTAACATAATCATTAACGGTAACAGTAATGTTCTCCGAACCTTCACCGATCAGACCAACACCATTACTGGCGCTGTAAATTCTGAAATTAAAAGTTTCGGTGCCCTCGACTTCCAAATCAACCTCCGGAGAGATAGTGAAAGTATAAGTAGTAGCGTAAGCTGGCATTGAGATCAGGTGTCCAATTGGACCTGCACCCGTAGTAATTGATGTTTCTTCACCACTGGCCACAAAATCACGGAAATCACCAGTACTGCCCGGAAGCAATTCAAGTTTGAATTCCATTGGAACTGTGAGCGCCTTGTTGGCCGTAAGGGTGATTTCAATATCCTCACCCTCAGTCGCAGTGAATGATGTCGCACTAACGGTAACTACCGGTTTGTCGGCACGAGTGTTAAAAGTATCATCTTCACCCTCATCATAGTTGGAGCAAGAAGCAAATCCTGCAGCCAACAATGTAGCAGCAAAAAATTTATATCCTATAGATTTTTTCATTTGGTCAATTAATTAATTAATTATTTCTCGTATACACAGCAGTGTAATTCTGGTTACCGGCCGCGAATGAGATTTCATAAGTGATAGTAAATGAATTCTCATCAATCACATGCCCGTCAACACCATTGTTCTCAGGAAGCCCGCGAACAATATTACCCCAGTAGTTTGCCAGGTATTGCGAAGGAACAGTGATCTCACCGCAGATGTCGATAAAGTTGAAGCCTTGGTCAGTAGCAGGAGCCAACTGTCCGGCAAGCCAAGTACCGGTATAGTCAGTGTTAAACCTGTTTACATCAATAAGCTTCACAACATCATTGGTAAAAGTACGCTGCAAACCAGAAATGTTGTTGGTAACAACCGATGTGTACGTTGTACCAGCTGCAGTACCAAGGGTTGACTGGCAACCCACAAACACAATGCTCAGAGTGTCAAATTGCTCTCCAACTACAGTTCCATCTGAAGCACCTGACAGCTTAAGAACAAGCTCGGTCTTTTCAGTCGGATTGAAGTTCCCGGTGTTGATGTTCAATGGGAACATGCCAAAAGTACTTCCGGCAGGGATTACAATGCTTCCTGAACTATCTACAAAATCAAATTCAACACCTTCAGTAGCCGTCGAAGCTTCAGTATCGATGACATAGTTTACGGTGATTGGCTCATTTGATACCTGGCCGTTGCCAAGTCCAATCAGGTTTACGGCGAATTCACGCTGTACCACACCAATATCCTCGAAATGCTCTACAGTAGCGAAATTAGATTCGAAGCCAACAATTTTAGCTCCGGTAAGATCTCCTGGAGACCCCAATTCATCGTCTACACAAGCAAAAGCAAGTGAGCCGGCAATTAATAAAGACAGTAACTTTTTCATATTAACAAATTTTTGGTTTTAGTTATTTTCAAACCAGAACGGCCCCTCAACAAAGATTTGCTCAAGTGTCATGGTCGGAACGTTTGCCGAGTTACCAGCCAATTCAGATGTTGGGTAAAGCAACCTTCTTGGTTTGTGCGTACGGCCGATGTTTTGAGCACCAAGCGCCAATTCAATCTCATCGATGTAACCAGTGCGGGTAGCATCAACAAAGGCCTCAATGGCATTGGTAGTCATAACAGCAATGTTTTTCTGGTAAGAAATAGCAAAGATTTTATCTTCGAACGAACCTGTTCCAAGTCCTTTTCCAGGAACTCCGTTAACATCGGCAATGTAAGTACCAGGAGCAGCACCAAGTTGCGAGAACGATGCCAATACACCTTCATTAAACAATGCTTGAGCATCACCTGCGATGTATCCGCGAAGCGCAGCCTCAGCCTGAAGAAGTTTGCTCTCAGCCAAAGTCATTACGTAACCGTCCTGCTCTGAACTTGACAACATACCTGCTCCAAGAGCTGAAAGGTTTGTTGGAGCTGTTCCACCGGAAACCTGGGCAGCATCACCTTGAATAACACCCACAACATTTCCGTTGATCAGGGTGAACAACCTTCCACGACGGTTGTCAACAGGGCTGGTATTGATTAGCTCGGCGATCCAGTCAGAGGCACGGTATTGACGGAAGAAACCAGTTTCACGTGAAGCAAGGGTTCCGGTTCCGACATTGTAGAACAGGTCAAACAATGGGTTTTGCTGGTCAACGTTGTTTGAATAACCTGGATTGATGGTTACATCTTCATCAACGTACTGGGCACCGGCCAATTCAGCAAACTCCTCAGTAAGGTAGCTTTGTGCCGAAGAAAGTTCGGATTGACGTAAAAGAAGCCTTAGTTTCAAAGTGTTTCCGAAACGCTTCCAAGCTTGCATGTCGCCACCCAGCATAACGTCTTCTTCACCAACTACTGCAGTTCCTGCAGGAGCGTTGTCAATCATGGCGATAGCCTCTTCAACCTGGATTACAAGGTCACGATAGATTGCTTCGTCATCATCATAGGTAGGCGAAAGGTTAACCGATCCCTGGTGAATTTCAAAATACGGGATGTCGCCATAAAGGTCAACAAGGTACTGGAAGTAAAACGACTTGACCATCTTGGCAATAGCCTTGTGGTGGTCGTGCTGCGTCGATGGGTGATTTACAATCTTGGAAAGATTATAAGTACCGGTGTACAGACCATCCCAGATAGTGGCTCCTGTATTGTTGTTGAAGTTCAAGCTGAATTCTTCAGGGTTGGTCACCGCGAACGAGTTCACGTTAAAACCCCAGTTGTTCATCAACAGGTTACCAAGGATATTGGCGTTACGGGTCAAAGTCCTGTAAGGCTGGGTTTGAGCCACAGCCAAAGACAGGTTTGGAGATACCTGATTGGCATCGGGCCTGTTTGGATCAGTATTGATATCCAAATAATCACTGCACGAGAAAAGCGTGGCGGCAGCGATGATCGGCAATATAAATTTTGTTCTTTTCATAGTTTTTATTAGAATGTTAAGTTAACACTAAAACCAAAAGTCCTGGTTAGTGGGTACTGGCCTACGGCAGCAAGTCCTTGGTCATTTCCAGTAGTCCTTGATTGCTCAGGGTCGCTGTAGTCACGGTTTTCTTTAGGAAGTACCATGAATGGGTTACGAGCGTTGACTCCTACGCGAAGAGCAGTCATACCAGCCCTTTCAATCATCTCAGTTTTGAATGTGTAGCTCAGTGAAAGTTCACGAACCTTGAAAGCAGTTGCGTCCAATACAAAGTTCTCGGCAGTTTCAGCATACTCATCCTGGAAATACTGCAGGTAAGTGTTGTAAGTTGTACCACCGGTCACAACATTGTTGTTGGCAATATATGACCCAGGGTTTGCAGGGTCAGGAATTGATGAATTCGGGAAAATGAACCCGGTACGGCCATTTGCAGCCGACTCATACAGGTGACCAGACCATGACAACCACTGTTTTGTACCTGACCAGAACTCATGTCCTGTACGGTAATCCATAACGGCTGCAAGAGTGAATCCTTTGAAGTCGATTGAAGTCGAGTAGTTCAGGATGTAATCAGGAGTTGCGTTACCCAATTTAATGTACTCGTTAGTCTTGAGTGGCAAACCTGAAGCCGGATCGATGATCACACGGCCCTGGTCATCACGCTGGTAACCGATACCTTTGATAAGCGGGAACTCCTCACCTTCTTCAGCGAAAATTCCGATACCACCTGATGTTGCAAAGTTGGCAAGAGTCAGGATTGAAGATTGGTCAGTAACTTTTTCAACAGTTGTGATCGCTCTTGAGTAACCAAGCCTGTTTGTCCAACGAAGATCAAGTTCACGGTTGTCAATTGGAGTGAATCCAAGGTCGATTTCAAGACCCTGAGTGTTACTCTTACCAATGTTAACCAAAGCACCGGTCAAACCAGAAGTATAAGAAGGCTGGATGTTGGTGATAAGGTCAGTGTTGTCTGAGCGGAACAATGAGAAGTCAAGGTTAAGACGGCTCTTGAAAAACTCGAGGTTAACGGTGATATCCTTGTTGGTATAGAATTCAGGCTTGATGTTCCTGTCAGTAACTCCTGAAAGCGGAGCAAACGAGTTGATTGTTCCAAACGGATAACCGAAACCTTGCTGATAAAGGTCATTGATGCTGTAGCGTGCAATAGGATCGGTGTTACCGTTGCGTACCCAGCTCACGGCAATCTTGGCATAGTTCAACACGCTGTTGTCCTCCAGGGCAGCAATGGCTTTTGTCGGGATGAATGACAAACCTGCCGATGGATAGAAGTAGCTGTTGTTACCGGTAAGAAGCGTTGATGACCAGTCGTTCCTTCCCGTAAGGTTAAGGAAAAGGTAATCGTCATAGCTCAAATCGACGTTTCCGAAGAACGAGAAGTTTCTCTTGCGTGACCAGCTGTTGGCTGCACTTGGGATACCCGTTACGTTATTTACGTTGTAGTAACCCGGGATGGTAAGGTTAGAACCACCCACCGAAGTAGCAGAAGCAAACTGATCGCGAACGTTGTTACCAAGGTTGAATTTAAGACCAACTTTATCAGTCAGTTCATAGTCAAAGTTAGCAAGGAAATCTGCGTAGAAATCACGGCTCATGGTATTGTCGGCATCAAAAGCTGACAAGGTTGTATGGTCACCACCTCCAACTTTCAGGTTGTCGATGTACTCATTTGTGTAGAACAGACCTTGCCTGCTGCCGATTGTTCCGCTCACCAAGTAGTTGAAGTTGATGTTATCATTCAACTTGTAGTTAAGCGTACCGATCATACGAACGTTGTCTTCCTTGATCTGGTTGCGGATATTGTCACGCATCCAGTATGGACTCCTGTAGTAAGAGGTCCAGTGGTACTCGTTGCGCGGCGCAGAGAAACGTCCGATTGGAATGTTGGTTGCAGCCTGGAGAAGTTCAGTATAAAGCGTAGCCGAAGTGGTTCCGGTCTTGCTTGTAATATATTGAACGTTTCCGTCAAGGCTCCAACGGCCTACTTTCTTACCACCTTTGAAAAGGAAAGTGGAACGGTTCAATTCATCGCGGTCAACCACGAACTCGCGCCCAAGGTTATTCGCTGAAAATACGGCATACCCGTTTTCGTCACCGGCATTGATTGAAAGTGAGTTTTGCCTGATGGTACCTGTTTGGAAGAAATCCCTGATATTGTCCTTGATAGAACTGTAAGGAGCCATAATGTAGGTACCGTCAGCCTGTGCAAGACCGGTTGGACGAACAACTCCGTCAAATTCAGCACCCCAGGCACCGTTTTCATAATGTACGTGAGTTCCGCTCCAGCCTTGTCCATAACGACGCTGGCGCTGCGGAAGCTGAGCAACTTCTTCAAAGTCAATTGACGAAACCAGGTTTACGGCAACCTTGCCACCTTTGTTTCCGCGCTTGGTAGTTACGATGATCGCACCGTTACGTCCAAGTTCCCCGTAAAGAGCAGCTCCCTGTGGACCTTTCAATACGTTAACCGACTCAATGAGATCTGGCGGGATAGCCGAATAAACACCCAATGTAGACACTGCGTTATCAATTACCACCAACGCCTCGTTGTTACCGGTCAATGAACGGTTACCGCGAAGTACCACACGGGTAGATCCCTGAACCGAGCTGTTGGTCTGTGTAATGGTAAGTCCTGAAACTTTACCAACAAGCGCCAAAACAGCGTTCGGCTGGGCAGCCTGGGTGATTTCGGCAGCTTTTACGGTTTGTTGTGATGAAGGCACCGCGTCGCGGATCCTGCGGATACCGAGTGCCCCGGTTACAACAACCTCACTCAGTTGAAGTCCTTCCTGCAGCCTTGCGTTAATGACATTGCCCGCACCGACGGTAGCGGTGAAGTCTGTCATACCAACATAAGAGAAGACAAGAACGTCACCTGGCTTGGCGCTGATCGAGTACCTTCCGTCAATGTCGGTCTGCGTGCCCTGGTTGGTTCCCTGAATGACAACATTTGCACCCGGAATCGGTCCTGTCGCGTCAGATACAACACCCGTAACAGTCTTCTCCTGTGCAAAAGAAAACTGAACCGACAACGCTAGTAACAGCGTAAAAATCCATTTGAACTTTGATCTCATATTACATTTATTTGAGTTAGTTATTCCGCAAACTTCACAAATAATTCTTAAATAAACAAATATTACTTCGGAATAATATGGGTCTATTTGTTAAATAAGTTTGCAGATAACCCCTTACAGGACGCAACTTTTGGCAAGATGAAAAAATTGCCGAAGGGTTGCGTGGCAATTTATATTTTTGCAAAAAATTATTTAAAATGCTGATGCGCAATTTTTCAGGATCGAGGCTTGAAGCCGGAACCGACGAAGCCGGACGCGGATGCCTGGCAGGACCGGTAACAGCCGCCGCCGTCATCCTGCCCGAGCGCTTCAGCAATAAACTTCTGAACGACTCAAAGCAACTTACCCACGCCGACCGGGAATCCTTGCGGCCGCTGATCGAAAGGCGGGCACTGTGTTATTCGGTAACGCACATCGGGCATGAAATCATTGACCAGGTCAATATCCTCAACGCTTCAATACACGCCATGCAGCAATGCATCCACAAACTCGGGACACCTCCGCTATATATTATAGTAGACGGAAACCGCTTTAAACCCGTTGAGGGCATACCGCACACCTGCATTGTCCAGGGCGACGGATTGTACATGAGCATTGCCGCGGCCTCGATACTGGCCAAGACCCATCGCGATGAATACATGAACCGGATCCATGAAGAGTACCCGATGTACAACTGGAAACAAAACAAGGGTTACCCCACAGCCGAACACCGCGAGGCCATCCGCAAATACGGGATCACGCCATACCACCGAAAGTCCTTCCGCCTGCTGCCCGAGCAATTGGAAATGGAGTTAATTTGAATTATCGGAAATTTTTGCTTCGGCCTCAAAAAGTGTAAGAAAATACTTGAAAAGCCTATCCTGGACTTCGCGTTCGTCTACGGTCCGGCCCAGTTCCACATGCATTGATGTAACCCCTTTTCCGCGAATTCCGCACGGAACGATGTTGTCAAAGTAGCCCAGGTCGGCATTGGCATTGAGCGCAAAACCATGCATGGTAACCCATCGTGAGGCGCGCACGCCCATCGCGCAGATCTTTCGGGCAAAAGGAGTGCCCACATCAAGCCATACACCCGTTTCACCGGGGCTCCGTGTAGAGTCAATGCCGTAATCGGCAAGTGTAAGGATCACCATCTCTTCCAGCAACCGCAAATATTTGTGGATGTCGGTAAAGAAATTCTCAAGGTCCAGGATGGGATACCCCACAATCTGGCCCGGGCCGTGATAGGTGATGTCGCCGCCGCGGTTGATTTTATAGAACGTCGCGCCCTTGCTTTTTAGCCCATCGGCACCCAGCAAAAGATTTGATTCATCGCCGCTTTTTCCAAGAGTGTACACATGGGGATGTTCCACAAAGAGGAAATGATTTGGCGTTGCGCCCGCGTCGCCATGGCGGTTGGCCATCTTGATCCGGACAATTTCGGCAAAAAGCGATTCCTGGTAGTCCCAGGCCTGTTTATAGTCCATTGTGCCAAGCCTCTGGAGCCCGACCTTTTTGTTTTGTATTGCCATGGCGCAAATTTACAACAAACCCGGCACGCCGTGGCAAGTACTGCCTTTGTGCTTTTGTATTATCTTTGCGCTCTTAAATTACATTTCATGGCATTGTCTGAACAGGAGCTGTTGCGCCGCGATGCGCTGCGGCAATTGCGGGAACTTGGGATCAATCCTTATCCCGCCGATGAATTTACCGTTTCGGCCACAAGCAGCCGGATCCTGGCTGATTTTGATTTCTTTGAAGGGACTGAGGTCACCCTGGCCGGGCGCATGATGTCGCGCAGGATCATGGGAAAGGCTTCATTTGCCGAAATCAAGGACTCCACTGGCCGCATCCAGGTTTACATCTCCCGTGACGATATCAGCAACGATGCCGAAAGCACCATGTACAACACCGTCTTTCGCAAATTGCTTGACATAGGCGATTTTATTGGCGTTCGGGGAAAAGTATTCCGCACCCAGGTGGGGGAGATTTCAGTACACGTCAGTGAACTGGTCGTGCTTTCAAAAGCGCTGCGCCCGCTGCCGGTGGTCAAGACCGATGCCGACGGCAGGATTCACGACGCTTTTGCCGATCCTGAACAGCGTTACCGCCGCAGGTATGTAGACCTGACGGTTAACGATCACGTCAAGGAAACCTTTGTCAAGAGAACGAAACTTTTTAATGCCATGCGCGCCTTCTTTAACGAGCGCGGCTATCTTGAAGTTGAAACCCCGGTTTTGCAGCCCATTCCGGGTGGTGCGGCGGCACGTCCATTCGTGACGCACCACAATTCGCTTGACATTCCTTTATATATGAGGATTGCCAATGAACTTTACCTGAAAAGGCTGATCGTGGGCGGTTTTGACGGAGTTTATGAATTTTCAAAGAATTTCCGCAACGAGGGCATGGACCGAACCCATAACCCGGAATTTACCGCGATGGAAATTTACGTGGCCTACAAGGATTACAATTGGATGATGGCTTTCACCGAACAGCTTTTGGAGCACTGCGCCCTGGCGGTCAATGGCACTACCGAAGCGGTTTTTGGCGAACACCATGTCAATTTCAAGGCGCCGTACAAGCGCGTGACCATGACCGATGCCATACGGGAATTTACCGGTTTTGACATCAGTGGCAAATCAGAAGAAGAACTGGCCGAGGCAGCCAGGCAGATGGGAATCGAGGTCGATGCGACCATGGGCAAAGGAAAACTTATCGATGAGATTTTCGGGGCAAAGTGCGAGGCCAATTTTATCCAACCGACATTCATTACCGATTATCCGAAGGAAATGAGCCCTTTGTGCAAGTCACATCGCGACAATCCTGAACTCACCGAGCGCTTTGAGCTGATGGTTTGCGGAAAGGAAGTGGCCAATGCCTATTCTGAACTCAACGACCCAATCGACCAGCGCGAACGTTTTGAAGCGCAGCTCAAACTGGCCGAACGCGGTGACGACGAAGCCACACAGTTCATTGACCACGACTTTTTGCGTGCGCTGGAATACGGAATGCCCCCAACTTCCGGACTTGGAATCGGAATGGACCGGCTGATCATGTTCCTGACCAACAATTCCTCCATCCAGGAGGTTCTGTTTTTCCCGCAAATGCGCCCGGAAAAAAAATCGGTCGAACTCACCGCCGATGAAAAACTGATTTCCGAAATCCTGGCCTCAAGCAAGCGACTGGCACTGGACGCCCTGAGAGCGCAAACAGGACTGAGCGGCAAGAAATGGGACGCGGCGATGAAGAGCCTTTCCCGCCACGGAATTGTACACGTGATCATTGAGGGCGAGTCCAAGTTTGTCGAAATCAAGGAATAAAAATTTCATAAAAACGACGGGGATTTAAACCCTGGTCCGATAATCGCATCTAACAGGCTTAAATTTGACAAAAATGAAAAGACTATTGATGATCGCGATTTTGGCTGTCGGGATGACGGCCACTGCACAGGACCGCCCCGTCCGGGAAAAACAAAAACTCACCGCCGAACAGCGCAATGAACTTCAGGTCAGGAAAATGACTCTTGAACTTGACCTTACTCCGGCCCAGCAAAAGGAAATGGCAAAACTGTTGGCTGATCAATCGGCCAAAAGGCAAAAAAATGCAGCCATTAAAAAACCGGCCACCGGCAGCGAATTGACCGCCGACCAGAAGTTTGAACGCCGCAAAGCAATGCTTGACCAAAGAATTGCCACCAAGGCCCGGATGAAGCAAATCCTTAGCCCCGAACAGTTCCAAAAATGGGAATCGAACCGTGACGGAAAGATGGCAAAACGGGAAAAGCGTATGAAGATGAGGCATCACGGCAAAAAAATGGAGCGAAAATAATTTTGGCACTTTAGCTAAATTGTTTAGATTTGGTTACTAATTATCAAAAAGTTATACCGATGAAAAATTTTGTTGCCGCCGCTGCCCTGTTCCTTGCCTGTTCCTTTAGCACTGTCGCGCAGGAGCAAAAGCTTTCGGCCGAAGAAAAAGCCAAGGTTGAAGCATATAAGCTCGCCAATGATCTGGGGCTTCAGGGAAAGCAACACGAAGAGTTCATGACAATGATGGCCAATAAATACCAAACTGACAGCAACCCTGAAATGTCAAATGAGCGCAAAGCCGAAATGGCGCGCATTGTTGACAGGAGGTTGCGCGAGACTTTGACGGCCGAACAGCTCAAAAAGCTTGAAAACCATCCGTATTTGCTCAACACACCGTCGGCTGCGGCTCCCACTCCCGCTCGCAGTGCGAAATAGTTAAGATGCTGAATTATAATTTAAAGGCTCCGGAAGGAGCCTTTTTTAGTGCAGTTTTGTGGCAACTTTCCCTACCGCGGCAATGGTGGCATCCAGATCATCATAGCTAAGCGCGTCAGTGATGAACCAGGTTTCATAAGCCGATGGCGCGATGTAAATTCCTTCGGCAAGTAAGCCGTGGAAGAATTTTTTGAAGTTGTCGTTATCGCCTTTTGCCGCCGTTGCAAAATCCTTGACCTGCTCCTCGCAAAAGTGGACTGAAATCATAGATCCGACTCGGTTGATGGTGTGCGTGATCCCCGCATTTTCCAATTCACTACGCATCCCTTTTTCCAAATAGGCGGTCTTTTGTTCGAGCCGCTCATAAACTGACCTGTCCGAATCCAATTGAGAAAGCATCGCCAATCCCGCAGCCATGGCCAAAGGATTGCCTGAAAGTGTCCCCGCCTGGTACACCGGCCCCACAGGCGCAAGGTAATCCATGATTTCATCGCGTGCCGCAAATGCGCCTACCGGCAAGCCGCCGCCTATCACCTTGCCATAAGTAGCAATATCGGCCGTAATGCCAAACTGTTCCTGGGCTCCCCCGGCGGCAAGTCTGAAGCCAGTCATGACCTCGTCAAAAATCAAAAGTATCCCCTCGCGGTCACAAAGATTGCGCAGGCCTTTTAAAAATCCATCGGCTGGAGGAATGCAACCCATATTGCCTGCAACGGGTTCAATAATTATGGCAGCAACTTCCCCGCGATTGGCTGTGCAAAGTTGCTCAACGCTTTGTAAATCGTTGTACCGGGCCAACAAGGTGTCCTGCGCGGTACCTCGTGTTACACCAGGGCTATTGGGCATCCCAAAGGTCATGGCGCCACTCCCGGCTTCGATAAGAAAAGAATCGGAGTGGCCGTGGTAACAGCCGGCAAATTTGATGATTTTGTCGCGTTTTGTAAATCCGCGCGCAAGCCGGACCGCACTCATACAGGCTTCGGTTCCCGAATTGACCATGCGGATCTTGTCGGCGCCCGGAATCATTGAGAGTGCCAGGGACGCAATACGCGTTTCGAGTTCGGTGGGCATCCCAAAAGATGTGCCCAGCCTGGCGCGTTCGGTTACAGCCTCAATAACTGCCGGATGGGCGTGGCCCAGAATCATCGGACCCCACGAATTGATGTAATCAATCAACCGGTTGCCATCGGAATCAAAAAGATAGGCTCCTTGGGCGCGTTCGACAAAAATGGGAGTCCCCCCTACTGATTTGAATGCACGTACAGGCGAATTGACCCCGCCCGGGATGACGCGCTGCGCTTCGTGAAAAAGCGCGCTGCTCCTTTGGTAAAGCATTAGTTTATGATTAGCTGTTGCCCGATCGATATGGCATTATCGGTAATATTGTTCTTACGCCGCAGCTCGTCAAGCGGTATATTGAACCGACGCGAGATGGAAT
>JAEZGB010000139.1 GCA_023437485.1 Bacteroidota bacterium | reverse complement strand
TTAGTTTATATTTAGTGTTTCAATTGTTTCCAATCTAGAGCCAATGACGGGATTTGAACCCGTGACCTCTTCCTTACCAAGGAAGCACTCTACCCCTGAGCTACACCGGCATTTTTTTAATCCTGGTTTGAACCAAAAACAAGTGGAAGCTGTTTAAGGTTCAAAGATGAGGATCAGACAACCCCGTTAGGGATTACCTGTTTCGGCGTACACCGAAAATATCTTGAAGGCAATTGCCATTTGTTCAATCTAAAGCAATGTTTCAATGTGACATTGCGTTGTGGTTTTACCACGGGCCAAAGGCGGGCGCCTTGGCATTTGAGATGTTCCATGAGGTCTGCGACATCATGGGCTGTGTCTTCGCCTGCGGCAATAACGATGTAAGGATCAATGCTCCAATTACTTCATTAGTAAAAAAGAAACATCTCCCACCAGGATTACGGCCTGCCGGCCGTGATCCGTAAGGGAGGACCCTTACCAAATTTTTTGTCCTTGTCTGCTTACGCAAGCTTTGGCTTGCGACGCATTCAAGTCCAAAAAATTTAGTGGGAAGAGCAGGATTCGAACCTGCGAAGGTTTCCCAACGGATTTACAGTCCGTCCTCGTTGGCCGCTTGAGTATCTTCCCTAACCTAATCCACTATGTCCTAAGAACTATATTTCAAAATTTGGTTTTAAACACAATTGACTGGCAATCAATTCAAAATTTAAAGATCAAAATTCAAAATTTTCTGAGCCGATAGAGGGACTCGAACCCACGACCTGCTGATTACAAATCAGCTGCTCTAGCCAACTGAGCTACACCGGCATAAAACACAAAAAAAGTCCGCTATTTCTAACGGACTGCAAATGTATATCAATTTGTTTTTTATTCAAAACATTTTTATAAAAAAAACTGGATTAAATATAAGCCCTTATTTTCTCCTTCCGTTTTACAAGTAAACGTTCGAGCGCATCGGCGGCCAGGTCAGTAGCAGCCTCAAAAGTCTTGCACTGTTTCTCAACAAGGAAATCATCGCCGGGAACATGCATCCGGATCTCGACCACTTTATTTTCCTTCTCACTCGTCTTTTCCACCTTCAGGAACACATCGGCCGAAACAACCCTGTCATAATACTTCACCAACTTGTCCATTCTGTCCTGAATGAAATTAACCAGCTTGCCATCAACCGTAAAATTGACCGCATGAACATTTACCTTCATAATCAAAAATTTAATGGTTATGAAACTACTCGCGATTCCGCGGATGCGCCTGCCCGTATACACGCTTGAGTTCAGCGAGGCTGTTATGCGTATAAACCTGGGTTGACGCGAGGCTGGAATGCCCGAGCAATTCCTTTACTGAATTAAGGTCTGCCCCGTTGTTAAGCATATGAGTCGCAAAAGTGTGCCTGAGGATGTGCGGACTCTTTTTTACTTTCTCAGAGACCTGACTAAAGTAGCCATTAATTATCCTATAAACAAGTGAATCGCTCAATTTAACGCCCTTTGAATTCAGGAAAAAATATTCGCCGTCAACAATCGCCGGAAGTTTGGCTCGCAACGCCAGGTAGGCCGCTGCCTGCGTCCCGATTACGGTCAAAAGCGGCACGATCCGTTCCTTGTTTCGCTTGCCGAGGACCTTTAGCGACGATGTGCCAAAGTCATGGAACCTGATGTTGATGAGTTCGCTTCGCCTGATGCCGGTTGTATAAAAAAGATCGATGATGAGCTTGTCTCGCACACCCTCGAACCCCTCCGGGTATTGAATGTCGTTAAGCACGGCCCGGAGTTCGGCCTCTGAAAACGGCACCTGAAGCACTTTAGGCGTCCTGAGCGCTTTGTGCTTAAGCAACGGGCTTGCCTCCAACTGCCGCGATTTGACCAGGAACTTATAGAAAGATTTGAGCGACGACACCTTCCGGTTCACCGAGGAGTTGCCCATCCCCGATTCCACCATCGCCACGATCCAACCACGGATTTGCTGATAGGTAACGCTCACCGGGTCCGAACTGCCAAATTCGCCTTCCAAAAAATCGCAAAACGCCTGCAAGTCGTCCAGGTACGCACGCACCGTATGCGCCGAGCATTTTTTCTCGAGCTCAAGATAATCGCGAAATGCCTGGATTGGATTAGCCATAAAAAAAGCCGGTTACCAAATATATTGAATTTGATAACCGGCCGTATATCGAAACGTAAATTACTTTAGTTTTCGAGATTGTCACGCATATTCTGGATATACTGTGCTTTCTGGATCTGCGACCTGCGAACAACCGATGGCTTTACGAACGCCTGGCGCGCGCGCAACTGTCGAATGGTTCCGGTCTTGTCGAACTTACGTTTAAAACGCTTAAGCGCTCTGTCAATGTTCTCTCCGTCTTTAATGGGTATTATCAGCATAATGGGGACACCTCCTCTCGTTTGGACGGCAAAAGTAATGAATAATTAATAATTAATAATTAATAATTAAAGAAAATGTCGAACGTCGAATGTCGAATGACGAATGAGGGAACTAACAAACTTTATTTTTCGGAGAAAAGATCGTGGTTCCTGCAGCTCCGTTAGACACTGGACATTTGACATTCGACACTATTGGCGTGCCGGCGAACATCATCCCTTCTTACCTGAACATCCCGGCGCCGTCGCGCTTTCGGCTATATCTTTTGCTCGTTCCTCGCAAAAGGATGCCGCCTCTATCGCTCACGCACGAGAGTTGTCAGTTGTCAGTTGTCAGTTTACCATCGTTCAACCCAAATGTCTATCGGATAATTTGGCCTTATGACTTTACGACTTTATGACTTTATGACCTTACGACCTTATGACCTTACATCCTTAAGACTTCCAACCATCATGGCAGACTCCAATCAAACTGATGACTGATGACTGATGACTGATGACTGATGACTGACTGACGACTGAGGACTGACAACTGACAACTGACGACTGACAACTGACGACTGACGACTATCCCTTCACCGCCGGCTCATAATTCCTCTTGTCAATGATCATCTTCGCCAGGATCTCCCGCATAATTTCAGAAGTTCCGCCGCCGATGGGCCCCAAACGGCTGTCGCGAAGTAGCCTTGCCAACGGATATTCTTCCATATAGCCATAGCCACCCAGCATCTGCAGGCAGCTGTATATGGCCTCGTCGGCCACTTTTGTAGATTTCAGCTTGGCCATGGTGGCTTCTTTCACCACGTATTCACCCTGGTTGAGGCGGGCAACCGCCGCGTAGTTGAACACTTTGCAGTGCTCCACCTCGGTGGCGTGGTCCATCATTGTGTGCCGAAGCGCCTGAAAGCGGTCAATCTTAGTTCCAAACGCCTCGCGCTGCGACATGTATTCTATCGTATAATCAATGGCGTATTCGGCGCGGGCATGGGCATTGATTGCCATGATCAATCTTTCCAGTGCAAAATGCTGCATGATATAAGGGAAGCCTTTGCCTTGTTCGCCCATAAGATTTTCGGCCGGAATCTCGACATTGTCAAAAGCAATCTCAGCGGTATCTGATGCGCGCCAACCCAGTTTATCGAGCTTGCTCGTGGTCACCCCTTTTGATTTAGCGTCCATCAGAAAAATGCTGATTCCCTTATTTCCCAATTCGGGACTGGTCTTGGCGGCCACTACGTAATAGTCGGCATAGATGCCATTGGTGATAAAGGTCTTTGATCCGTTAATGATGTATTTGTCGCCCTGCCTGACCGCCGTTGTTTTCATCCCGGCCACATCACTTCCGCCAAAAGGCTCGGTGATGCACAATGCGCCAATTTTTTCGCCGGCAATGCTCGGGGCAAGGTAATCCTGCTTGATTCGCTCGTCGCCTTCGGCATTGAGGTGCGTCATGGCCAAATACGCGTGTGCCCACATGGCTGCCGCAAAACCGGCCGACCTGACTTTTTGAAGTTCCTCCAAAAATATCACGGTGTAAAACAGGTCGAGGTTCATCCCGCCGTACGCCTCGGGATAATTGATGCCAAAAAAGCCCATTTCGCCAAATTTCTTCCAAATAAAGCGCTCAATGGTTCCGTCCTTTTCCCATTTTTCAATGTGTGGGACAACTTCTTTTTGCAGAAAATCTTTAAAACTTTGTCTGAATGATTCGTGTTCTTCAGTAAAATACATAGAATTCATAGGTGAGGTAGTTCTTGTCCGAACTTTTTAGAATTCCAAATATACGGCAATTATGTCCAATTTCTCAACCGGGAAATCTTTCACGCGCTTCAAATCGTCCAAAACCATGGGGCCGTTCATGCTCCGGAAAGTGACAATGTCCTTTGACAGCGGGTACCTGAAATAAGGAAACTGGCCGAGTTCCTTTACCGATGCGTTGTTGATATTGATCTTTTTGACCCGCGGCTCGCCAATGACCGCAAAACGTTCATTAAGCCTTTGCGCCACCTCGGCCGAGATTCCCCAAACATGCTCCATCTGGTTCATCGAAACAAATCCGCCAAGTTTTTCGCGCTGGTTAAGGATGCGCTCGCTAAGTGCCGGGCCAATCCCGTAAACGGCAATCAGCTCCTGGGCTGATGCAGTGTTGATATCAGTAACGGGTGCTTTCGGGCGCTCGAACTTTTTTTGTTCGGGTCTTTTGGCCACCCAGTCCGGGAATTTGAATTGCGGCGAGAGGATCGCCAAAAGTGAGTCCGAGATCCCGGTTACTTTTTGGAATTCAGCCGCCGAATTGACGTACTTTCCCGTTTCCCTGAACCGGTGCAACCTGTCGATTTCCTCAACGGCCATCCCTAGGCGATAACCTTTCTCATCGGTAATGAAATTCGGATTGAAGGGATATGTCCTGAACTCCCTGGCCGGCCGCGCAGCAATCGCCGAATCAAGCCTGGATTGCATTGAAAGCCACTGCTTTTCTTCATCAGGGCTTTGAGGCGGCCGCGACTTTTGCAAATAAATTGCGATTTGGAGGATGATCGCCAGGAACAGCAGGATGGCGATTGATAAATTTTGGGAACTGGTGAAATGTAACAGGCGTGTAATTTTTTTCATGGCGTATAGAATTTTTTAAATTTTCAGAGGTCAAAAACCGAACTCCGCTTGGCCCTGATCAGGTCTTTGAGTTTGAGCCAGAACGCAAGCGTGAGGTAAACGCCAAACCAAAGCCCGGCCGTCACAAATGAGATGTAGATAAAAAAGATCCTGACGCTGCTCGCGCGCATCCCGAGTTTATCGGCAAGGCGGCTCGCGGCATCAAAGCCGTGACGTTCAAAAAAGTGGCGGATGGGAAGGATAAATGACATGATCTGTTTGGCGTAAAGCGCTAAATTAAAGAATTTTGCAATCGGTTTAACGAAGCAGATACAATTTTGCACACGCCCGCGCATCTGACAGCGCCTCATGGTGGTTGAGTTCAATGCCGTGACGCTGGCTGCATACCTTGAGGTTGGCAGGCTTATAGCCTTTGGCCCGGTAAATCCGCAGGGTACATTCCCATCTGTCGGCAATCTCAAGTTCGTCGTAGTACAGCCCGTAGTACTTCATGGTCCTGGCCAAGACGTTTCGGTCAAATGATTCGTTGTGCGCCACGATCTTCCGGCCCAAAACGCGCTTGTGGATTTCCGGAAAAACCTGATCAAAGGTCTTTGCCTCAAGGGTCATCACTGGCTTTATTCCATGGCACATGATGTTGCGGTACCAATAATTGTTATCGGGCGGCTGGATCAGGGTGTGGAATTCATCGCAAATAACACCGTCGTTAACGGTGACTATCCCAACCGAACACGCGCTTTCAGGGTGTCCGGTCGCGGTTTCAAAATCAATCGCTGTAAAGGTCATGGGGCAAATGTACAAAGGACTGCAAACCTTATATTTGTGCATGGCAAAATATTTTTTATTCCTGATGCTGGTCTTTTCCGGCGCATCGGCACAAAAAGGTGCGGTCAAGATTACCTACAACCGCTTTTCGCATGATAAACTGATCGAGCCGCAAGACCCCATCGTGGTTTTCGCCGCTGCCGATTTTACCGTCATCACCTCAAGTGGAAATCTGTCCGGTACATCGGTCAAGCCGGCCGAGCAAACACGGATCACCGATGGACGAATGCTCCAGGCGGCGTTGCTGCCTTCCGGCAAGTACATCTTTACCGCCGACAGCACTTCCATCGCCGAGCAAAAATGGGAGCACAAACCTGACCGCAAAAAAATCCTGGGTTACGAATGCGCCAAAGCCGTCACTGTTGTCAACTCAAACACGATTGAGATCTGGTATACGACAAATATTGCATTCAAGGCAGCGCCCTCAGTATTGGGCATCAGGCTTGGAACCGTGCTTGAACTCGTGCGCAATGGCAATTTCGCGATTCGTGCGCAAAAGGTCGAGAAGCTGAAATCGATCCCGAAAAATGCGCTCGCACCCTTTGAAAAAGCGGCCCCAGTAGAGATGCTCACCTATCGGGACCAACTGTGGAAGTCGCGGTTTTTGACCGTTCCAATCTTTAAGAATGAGACCATCAATTTTACCGATACCCCGGCGGCGGCCGATTCGGTGTTACGATATGCCAAAGGCACGGTCATCGCCCGCAAAGTCAAATTTCCCGATTTTGCAAAAGGTAGCCGGGTTTTCCTGGATGTGTCCACACGTTCTGACGGCGATGCCTATGACCGCACCGGATCAATCATCCTGATGCCCGAGGGCCCTGGAAGTTTCATGGGCGGAATCCGGGAAGGAGCCACGGCGCTTCCGATTTATGAGAATGGCAACGGCAAGCGCTACCGGGGTGTGGCCCGAACGCTGAATTACGAGCCATCGCTTGAGCTGATGCGCTTTTTTACCCCTTTTGGCGCGGGAAAATACAACACGGTCAAGATTAAGGGAAAAACCTGGCAGGACAGTGCTTATTATCGCCAGGACATCACCAGTCTTGCACCGGCACTGCGCAACCGCGAGGTATGGATCGCGGCCAACATCAGCAACTATGACAAAGGAGGCCACAAACTTTCGGCCAACATCACAATCCATCCTGAAGAATCCCCGGCCGAAAACACTTTTGTGTTGCCGCTTTTCAACACCAACAGCATACTCGAGGTTGCGGGACAGGATTACGCCACCATGTTTGATCACGACAATGGGTTACAGGTGGAATTTGACCTTGAACACAATGTCACGGGAGCCGTTTTGCGCTACATCACCACCGGGCACGGCGGCTGGGAAAACGGCGATGAATTTGTCAAGAAGCCCAATCACATATTTCTGGACGGCCAAAAAATCCACTCCTTCATCCCTTGGCGCGACGACTGTGGCGGCTACCGGTTGATGAACCCGGCTTCAGGCAATTTTTCCAACGGCCTTTCGTCATCTGATTACAGCCGTTCCAACTGGTGCCCGGGCACGACTGCCATTCCCGCGGATATTGTACTCGGCAATCTGAAAAAAGGCAAACACGTTATTAAGGTGCAGATTCCGCAGGGAAAACCCGAAGGGACAAGTTTTAGTTCGTGGAACGTCTCGGGTGTGT
>JAEZGB010000078.1 GCA_023437485.1 Bacteroidota bacterium | reverse complement strand
TTCAACCCCGTGCTGGTGGGTTTTAAGGCACGGATATCGGAAGAAAACGGCATTGTTCCAAAGACGTCTTTTATCGGGCATATGTCGATCCCAAAATTGGCTTCAAAGGATTTCAAAGCCGATTTTTATGCCCCCGAATTCAGGTTTGTCATGCAGCACACCCTCTCGCCTGCGGTGAGCTTTAGCTATAATCTTGGTGCCGAATGGGATGGTTTCACACCTGAACCCACGTTTATTTATACGGTGGCCACGGGCTTTGCCCTTACTGAAAAACTTGGCGCTTTCCTTGAACTTTACGGGTTTGCGCCACAGGAAGACAAAAGCGACCACCGGTTTGACGGCGGAATCACCTATCTGATTTCCAACAACTTCATGATTGACTTCTCGGCCGGGGCGGGCATTACTGAAAATGCGCCCGATTATTTTGCTGCCGTTGGGTTTTCATTCAGGCTCTGACGTACCTTTAGGGCGTGAGGCATTACGACTACATTTTTGCCGGCGGCGGCCTGGCGGCCATGATGGTGCTGATGCGGCTCCGGGACAACGGCATGCTGAAAGGCAAATCAGTGCTGATTATCGATCCTGACCCGCGGACGGGCAATGACCGGACATGGTGCTTTTGGGAACCATTTGGTGGGGAGTTCGATGCAATCGCGCACCGTCAATGGGATCGGATGCTTTTTAAGGACCGGAACGCCTCACTTGAAATGGATCTGTCACCGTATTTATACAAAATGGTTCGGGGTGACGATTTTTTCCATTTCGCCAGGGCAAAACTCTCTGGTACAAACATTCAGCACCTGACAGCAAACGTAATTTCCTTCCAGGACACTGGTCAGGGCGCCGAGGTGATGACCCCGGAAGAAAAATTTGGGTGTGGGATGCTTTTTAACAGCATTTTTGACGAAGACGAAGTTTTGCAAAGCAAGTACCGGTACCTCAGGCAGCATTTTGTAGGCTGGACGGTCGAAACGCAGAACCCGGTTTTTGACCCACAGATGGCTTTGTTCATGGACTTTTCGGTTAACCAAAAAGGCAACACAAGGTTTATGTATGTGCTTCCAGAATCCAATAACAAGGCGTTGGTGGAGTACACGCTTTTTTCTCCGAACCTTTTGCCCCAAAGCCATTACGAGGATGAAATACGCAATTACCTGGAAAAAATGGGCGCAGGGAAATTTCAAATTATTGACCGCGAACAGGGCTCCATCCCGATGACCGTATATCCTTTCCATCAAAAGAACACCAAGCACATCGCTTTTATCGGTTCGGCGGGCGGATGGACAAAAGCCAGTACGGGGTTCACCTTTACCAACACTCAGCGAAAGGCGGGGCAATTGGCCAAGGCGCTCCGGCTTGGGAAAAGCCCCGCGACCTTGCGCCCCAATACCAAATTCAATTTTTACGATGCCTTGCTTATCGAGGCGCTTTATGGCGAAAATGAAAAGGGAAGCAAAATATTCTCATCGATGTTTCGCCGTGGAGAACCGACTAAAATTTTAAGGTTCCTGGATGAAGACACCACGCTGACAGAAGACCTTGGCATTATCATGCGTTGCCCCAAGCGCATCTTCCTGCGCGCTTTATGGCGGCATATCAATCGGTAGCGCCGCAGTATTTTTGTACCTTTGCGGGAATCAAAATCAATTATTATGTATCCTGAAGAAATGGTAAAACCAATGCGCGCCGAACTTTCGGACGCTGGTTTCAAGGAATTATATAGCGCCTCCGAGGTTGACAGCGCCATTGCGCAGGCCGGAACTACGCTTTTGGTGGTCAACTCAGTATGCGGTTGTGCGGCAAGGAACGCCCGCCCCGGAGCTAAAATGAGTATCCAGGGCGATAAAAGACCCGACCGGCTGATAACTGTTTTTGCCGGCGTGGACAAGGAGGCCGTTGACGCGGCCCGCGAACGGATGTTTCCGTTTCCGCCATCATCCCCCAGTATTGCGCTGTTCAAGGATGGCGAACTGGTTCACATGCTTGAGCGCCACCACATTGAGGGTCGCCCGGCCGAGGTAATCGCCGACAACCTCAAGGACGCTTTTAACGAATTTTGTTAATTGCATCTCACAAAAGAAATCAAGCCGCGTATTCCGTGGCTTTTTTTGTGCCCTTAAAAACCGGAATCGAAAACAGGATGTTTTGTTCGCGCAGAAAATCAATGAAATTTTGCATCTCCGGGTTGGTCAGGACCGAGAAATCGCCGGACATTAGCCTTGAAACATCGTCCCGCGCCTGGTCATTGGTAAAGTTGACAACGAATTCATTTTTGTCCAGCGTTAGCATGCAGTCGATCTCAGTCAGGTCCACCGTCACGGACGGATTTAGAACCGGAATTGATTCCACATCCGGATAAGCTCGTTGTAACAATCGGAACAATGCCCCGAGAACTTTTTCGGGCGTGATGCTCGAGAGGCACACCCGGTTTTCGCAGTTGATAATCACATCATAATTACAGCGAAGCGAACAATTGCCGCTCTTGCCCCAGATCACCTCGCTGTGTTGCGAAAAACATCCCCACGAACCGGGGCCGGTCGGTCCATAAATCCCTACCGTGGGTACATTGAAGGCGCCCGCAACATGGGTAATGCCAGCGTCGTTGCCGATGTGGAAAAGTGCCTTTGACATCGTATTTCCCACATCCATCATGCCGCCGCGTTCATACTCAATATGGGAAGTGTCGCCCGTTATATGTTGAGCCGGATCGGGGTCTTCAGGGCCCAAAATGATACGGCAACGCAACGCGGGAAAAGCATCGCGGATCATTTGGATCAATCGTGCGTAGTTTTGCGTCGGCCAGATTTTGAGTAAAAATCCGGCGCCGGGATGCAATGTGTAATAGGGATTGTCAAAGTCCGGGTTCCTGTCGAAATAGGGAAACGGCTGGTCGCGGTTTGCCAAAGGGTGAAACTTTTGCAGCGCGTCCAAATAATGCCCGATGGCGTGCTGCTTGACGCGTCTGTGCGTGGCGTACCGGATGGCGTGCGGAAGCCCGTAACCGCGAAACGCAGGATAGTTCCCAAGTTCGATGATCTTGTCGAACTTTCCTTCGTTTTCCAGGGCCCATTCTTCATCGACAATATTAATGCCTTTGAGGTGTTTCTCAAAAAAGACCACCAGGCGTCCTGCAACGGCAAAAGTCACCGATTGGGAAACCCCTTTCATCATATAGAGCGACGGCAGGCAAAAAAAGATGTCGCCAAGACCACCATAAGATTTGTAGATCAGGACATCCCCTAGGTTTTGGGCAGGTTCCGATAATCCCGTGGCAAGCATCACGCGGTTCCAAAACATGTCCGGCGCATCCTGCATTTCCTTGACGGCGCGTGTTGTTTCATTGGGGAACCAGTCAAATGAAAATGTGCCGATACGGTCATTGCCGATGATTTCGCAACCTGAAAGAAATGCTTCGGCGGCAAGCCTTCCCGAGGGTTCCGGCCAAACGGGTTTGCAGAAGAAATATTTTGTCCTGCCCAGGATTTCCAGCACCTGCGAATTGGGAACGGGTTCGCGAAAAAATACGTTAGCGGGAATTTCCCGTCGCAATTTGTTTTCGCCGTAGACCGGAAACACTTTGTGCGGATTTTCAATGGCGAAATCCAGGTAAGCGTCGCCGCCCTTGAGGTAGTTGAGTTCGCCAAAAAACGGGATTTCAAGTTCTGATTTATCTGGCGAGACTTTGAGAAGATCCACCTCAACGGTCGGCGGCATGATCAAATGATTGGAAACTGCCTCGCCGTAAAAATCGCGATGGCTTTGGTAATGTGCCGGCGATTGGAAAATGTTGAGTCGCGACTTGGCGAAGAGTTCCCGGTAGAGGTGATACTTATCGGTGTGGCAGCACAGGCGGATTTTCCGGTCCACGGTGCAAAGAATGTTTCGGCGGACGCAAAAGTTGTAATCGTACTCAACCTTGACAAAAGGCACGCCGCTGTCTATGACAAACTGAAGAAGTTCCAGTTCAAAGGAACATCGCGAGGTGCTGTTGACCACCACCAGAGATGACTCCATGATTTTCTCTCGAACCGAATCAAAGTCACGCACACCATCGTGCGCAACTTCCAGATCGCGCGCGCGGCCGGCGGCGATAAGTTGGTTGATGGTAAGTTCGGCGCCCCGGCGGAGCGTAAGCGCGGTGTCGTGCAGGAAGAGGATGGGTTTCAAATGGCGGTTTTAAACGTTTGCAAACGGTTGTAAGCGACTAATCATCGTAGTAACCGTCGTCATAATAACCGTCATCGTAATAACCGTCATCATAGTAGCCATCGTCGTAATAGCCATCGTCATAATAGCCGTCACCGTAATAACCGTCATTAAAATTGTCGTCATCATCACTGCAGGACTGCATGATATTGCCGGCAACAAACAATCCGGAAGTGACCAAAAGGATCTTTCCGGAGTTCGAGAGGAATTTGCGCCTATTCATAGCTAAGTGATTTACATACTTAAAGTTAAGGTGAAATTGGATTGGGTTGGAACAAAGGTTAAAATTTAACAGAAAGCTGTTTTCAGCGGTCAGCTGTCAGCTATCAGTCGTCAGTTGTTAGTTGTCAGTGGGATTGCGTTCTACCCAGGTGTTTGCAAGCCGTCAGCTGTCAGCTATCAGCTATCAGTTTGAGTGAGGTCAACCCGGGTGTTGTAATAGCTCTCAGCTTTCAGCCGTCAGCTGTCAGTTTGAGTCAGGTCAACCCGGGTGTTTTATAGTCGTCAGTTGTCAGTTGTCAGTGGGATTGCGTTCTGCCCGAATGTTTTGGGGTTCTTTATTGAGAAAAATTTGAATTTATGGAGGTAATCCCGTAGCGGCCGTGTTGATGAATCGCGGAAATTGCGGGTGGAGGGTGGGGGAAAAATTGAGAAGCGGTCAGCTGTCAGCTATCAGCCGTCAGTTTGAGTGAGGTCAACCCGGGTGTTTTAATAGTCGTCAGTCATCAGTCGTCAGTGGTCAGTGGGATTGCGCTCTGCCCAGGTGTTTTATAGTCGCTAATCCTCAGTCGTCAGTTTTCAGTTGATTGCGTCCGGATTGGGCCGTTCGACATTCGTCATTC
>JAEZGB010000034.1 GCA_023437485.1 Bacteroidota bacterium | reverse complement strand
GCCTTTACCAGCGCTTCCATAATTACCCCGACAGCAAGGGCCTGGGGCTTTACCTTGTCAAATCACAGGTGGAGAGCATGGGCGGGAGCATTTCGGTACAAAGTGAAGTCAATAAAGGAACCACATTTACACTAACATTCAAAAGCCGATAATTGATGCTCAACAGGATTCTTTGCATAGACGACGATGCCATAACCATGATGCTTTGCCGCAAGGTCATTGCAAAGGCTGCTTTTGCGAAGCATTCTGATTTTGCCAACAACGGCGAGGAAGCCCTGCATTACTTTGACAACCTGATCATGAACGAGGTGAAGGACTTCCCTGAACTGATCCTGTTGGACCTCAATATGCCCGTGATGGGCGGCTGGGAATTCCTGGACAATTTTTCATCTACATACGCGAGGTTCTTTAACAACACGAAGGTGATTGTCCTTTCCTCCACCATCGACCCGCGGGACGTGCAAAAATCGCGCACCTACCCCATGGTCATTGATTTTATGTCCAAGCCCATCACCGTGGAGATGTTGGAAGACCTGAAAAAGATATTCGCCAAATAAGGCCAAAAAAAAAGCTCCCCGAAGGAAGCTTTCACTAATCTTTATCCCGGATTACATCCTGGCTACGTGCCTGGTCAGTTTTGACTTCAGGTTTGAAGCTTTGTTGTTGTGGATGATATTGCGTTTTGCAAGCTTGTCGATCATTGAGATGACAGCCGAAAGTTTGGCAGTTGCATCAGCTTTCTCAACCGACGTGCGCAGTGCCTTGATGGCATTACGGGTGGTTTTGTGCTGATAGCGGTTCAGTACCCTTTTCTTTTCGTTACTCCTGATTCTCTTAAGCGCTGACTTATGATTTGCCATTGTAAATGTTTTCTAAAAAATTATGTAGTCCGTAGGGGAATCGAACCCCTGTTACCAGGATGAAAACCTGGCGTCCTAACCCCTAGACGAACGGACCGTGGTTTGCTCAATTCTTGTAGCCCGTGGGGGAATCGAACCCCCCTTACCTGGATGAAAACCTGGCGTCCTAACCGATAGACGAACGGGCCTTGGTGCTTAAATGCGGATGCAAAAATACAACTATTTTTTATCCGTACAATAGCGGCTATCTTTTTTTTCCAAAAATCTAATACGCCCTGGCAAAAAGCACTCTTCCCGCCGATGGTTTACCCGTATAAACGCACTTTCCGGCCAGTTTTTCCTGTCCAAGGGGAATACAACGGATAGTGGCTTTGGTGAGTTCCTTGATTTTTTCCTCGGTTTCCGGCGTGCCATCCCAATGCGCCGATACAAATCCGGCCTTATCATCCAAAACTTTCTTGAAACTTTCAAAGTCATCGACCTCGGTAATGTGCGATTCACGGAAAGCAAGCGCACGTTCAAACAATCCGGCCTGGATTTCGGACAAAAGCTTTTGAATATGTTCCACCGCGCCTTCCTGGGCGATATATTCCTTGGACATAAGGTCGCGACGCGCAATCTCCAGCGTACCGTTCTCCATGTCTTTGGGCCCTATGGCAATGCGGACCGGAACGCCTTTCAATTCATATTCATTGAATTTAAACCCCGGAGTCATGGTCACACGATTGTCATATTTCACCGATATGCCCATTTTGCGAAGTTCCGACACCATTTTGTGGGCCACCTCCCCGATTGCGTCCAATTGTTCCTGGGTTTTGTGAATGGGAACGATTACTACCTGGATTGGAGCAAGGTTTGGCGGGAGCACAAGGCCTTTGTCATCAGAATGCGTCATCACCAGCGCGCCCATCAGCCTTGTCGAAACGCCCCATGAGGTTCCCCAGACATACTCCTGGCGGCCTTCCTTATTGGCGAACTTCACATCGAATGCCTTGGCAAAATTCTGACCCAGGAAGTGCGAGGTTCCAGCTTGCAACGCTTTTCCGTCCTGCATCAGAGCTTCAATGCAATAGGTTTCCTCGGCTCCGGCAAAACGCTCATTGGCCGATTTGATGCCCTTGATCACCGGTATTGCCATGAAGTTCTCGGCAAAATCGGCGTAAACGTTCATCATCTTTTCTGATTCCTCGATTGCTTCTTCCCGCGTGGCGTGCGCCGTATGCCCCTCCTGCCACAAAAATTCAGCGGTCCGAAGGAATAATCGGGTACGCATTTCCCAGCGCACCACATTGGCCCATTGATTGATTAGCAGCGGAAGATCCCGGTAGCTTTGCACCCAATTTTTGTAGGTACTCCAAATGATAGCCTCGCTGGTTGGCCTGACGATGAGTTCCTCTTCCAGTTTTGCATTGGGGTCCACCATCAGTTTACCCGCATTATCGGGATCATTCTTTAACCTGTAATGGGTGACGATGGCACATTCCTTGGCGAATCCCTCGGCGTTTTTCTCCTCGGCCTCAAACATGCTCTTGGGAACGAAAAGCGGGAAATAGGCATTTTCATGCCCGGTTTCCTTAAACATCCGGTCAAGTTCACGCTGCATTTTTTCCCAAATCGCGTAGCCGTAAGGCTTGATCACCATACAACCCCGGACCCCGGAATTTTCGGCCAGGTCCGCTTTGACAACCAACTCGTTATACCACTTGGAATAATCCTCGGACCGTGGGGTCAGGTTCTTGCTCATACTCATTATTTTGGCACAAATTTTGTAAATTTTGTTAACAGAAACAATCGACAAAACTACTTAATTTTGTAATGTTCAACAATAAAAAAGCTATGATATGAAAACTATTTGTTCACTGAGGCAATCCGGGTATTTACTGCTTGGATTAGCGGCGCTGGCCGTTACCTCATGCGCTTCTTTTCAGAACAGCTCGGCCAATGACCGCGACGGCATTTATGGGGGCTCCGGTGAGCAAAACACTCAAGCCGGGAATGTTAACCAGGACAGTCCTTATAAAGAGTATTTCGGCACACTCAGACGCGAAACCGAGATCTTTACCAACGCCGATGATTATTCTACGCCCTATGACAGCACCGCACGTGAGTCAGTAGCCACGGCAGGCTATGGCGGATGGGGCTCCGAATCCGACAATGTAACGGTGAACATTTACGGAAATTCCTGGGGTTATTGGAACAACTGGGGATACTGGAATAACTGGTACGGCCCCGGATGGGGCTGGAACGCCTGGTACGGCGGGCCTTACTGGAGCATTGGCTGGGGCAATTGGCACGGCCCGGCCTGGGGCTGGGGTTCTCCTTACTACGGATGGGGATGGAACAGTTGGTATCACGGATTTTACACCCCGCATTACGGCAATTACCATGTATATCAGCCGGGACGCCGCGGAAGTACGTATGACAGGGGCGTTCGCAATGCCAATTTCCGACAAAACAACAATGCGCCGGGCACCCGCACTTATACCCGATATTCAGAGGGCACCCGCAATTCCGGCATTAACCAGACTCGTACACAACCCCCGCGCAACACCCGCAGTGACGTTGGGACCCCCCGGACCCAGCAGTCGACTCCCCGGAACAGTGGCGTGCGGACACAGTCACCGCCAACCCGCTCCTACTCGACGCCTTCAACCAGTGGAGGCAGCCGCAGTTCGGGTAATTATGGAGGTGGTGGAAGATCTTCAGGTGGCGGACGCCGTTAATATCCACGGCGGCCACCCAATAACCATTAATTGAACTAAGATGAAATTCAAACATATCTATTTACTTGTGGCCCTGGCGGCTGCAGGCTCTTCCGGTGCGCAGGAAATCCAGGATGCCGTGCGGTACGCACAGGACAATTTGACCGGTACCGCGCGTTTCAGGGGTATGAGCGGCGCATTTGGCGCACTGGGGGGCGATTTTTCGGCCCTGAATATCAATCCGGCGGGATCGGCGATTTTTTCAACCAATCAGGTTGCGTTATCGATGAGTTTTGCCGACAATCGGAACCGCTCTGATTACTTCGGCACCCGCACATCTGAAAATGATTTCTCATTTGACATCAATCAGGCCGGCGGTGTTTTCGTTTATCAAAATGAAGATTTGGAAAGCGATTGGAAAAAGTTTGCCCTCTCAATCAATTATGAGAATGTGAACAATTTTGAAAATACGATGTTCATGGCGGGGACCAATCCACTCAACTCGGTCGCCGATTATTTTCTTTATTTCGCCAATAACGAGCAACCGACCCTCGCCACATTGCAAAATGCCTATTACGAGGAACTGGGTTATGGGGCCGCGCAGGCCTACCTTGGTTATCAGGGATATGTCATCAATCCGGCCAATGACCTGCCGGGCAATACACTTTATGAATCCAATATACCCGCCGGCGGAAATTATTATCAGGAAAACTCCGTGGTTTCTACGGGTTTTAACGGGAAATTGACCTTTAATGGCGCGGCCCAGTATGGTGACAGATTGTTCATCGGGCTGAATCTCAACTCGCATTTTACCGATTATCGCGTCTCAACTAGTTTTTATGAGCGCAACCAAAATTCTCCTGACGCACAACTTCAGCGAGTGCGCTTCAACAACGACCTTTACACCAGCGGAAGCGGATTCTCATTCAACCTGGGTACGATTTATAAGGTTACCGATGAACTTCGCGCCGGGATATCGTATGAATCGCCAACGTGGTACCGTCTCACTGACGAACTTTCACAAAGCCTCTCGGCAGTAACGGCCGAAGAACCGCAAACCATTATAGTGGATCCGGCAGTGACCGTGGTGTACGCGCCTTACAAATTGCAAACTCCCGGCAAATGGACCGGAAGCCTTGCATATGTTTTCGGCACCCAAGGGCTAATCAGCATTGATTATTCACTTAAAGATTACAGCAACACCCGTTTCAGGCCTGAAAATGATTTCATGGGCACCAACAATGAAATGTCAGATGCGCTCACCGCTGCCGGTGAACTGCGGATCGGCGGCGAATACCGGATCAAGAAATGGAGCCTTCGCGGCGGATACCGATATGAACAAAGCCCCTATCAAAACGGACGCACGGTAGGCGACCTTAACAGTATGTCAGCCGGTTTGGGTTATACCTTTGACAATACACGGATTGACCTGGCGTATTCCTATGCCAAGCGCGATTCGGAACAAGGCTTTTTCACACGTGGGCTCACTGATCCGGCGCAGATCAACGCCGTACAAAACAATGTTACGGCAACTGTGGTAATCGGTTTCTGATCGACAACATTTTAAATCAGCCGCGTCAAGCGGCTTTTTTATTTTCCCAAATTTGGGTTACAAGGCATTCCACTGATAAAAAAGGATTAATTTTGCGCTCCCTAACAAGCAGGTTAAGATATGAGAGCCAGATCATTGAAAAAGAACAAGATCAACGTAGTGACATTGGGTTGTTCCAAAAATGTATATGACAGTGAAGTGCTGATGGGCCAGTTGCGCGCCAGTGGCAAGGATGTTCAGCATGAAGCCCCGGCGGGCCAGGAAGGCAATATCATCGTCATCAATACCTGCGGATTCATTGACAATGCCAAGGCTGAATCAGTAAATACAATTTTGGAATACGCCGATAAAAAAGAACGTGGGCTGGTTGATAAAGTATTTGTGACCGGATGCCTGTCAGAGCGTTATCGGCCTGATCTTGAAAAGGAAATTCCAAATGTGGACCAATTTTTCGGTACCACCGAACTTCCGTTATTGCTCAAAGCGTTGGGCGCCGACTACAGGCATGAACTTTTGGGCGAACGGCTTACGACGACACCCAAAAATTACGCATATCTTAAGATTGCCGAGGGATGTGACCGTCCCTGCAGTTTTTGCGCGATACCGCTGATGCGGGGTAAACACGTTTCGCAACCCATTGAAAAACTTGTTGCCGAAGCCACTTCGCTGGCCAAAAACGGCGTTAAGGAACTCATCCTGATTGCGCAGGACCTCACTTATTACGGGCTGGATCTATACAAAAAGCGCAACCTGGCCGAGTTGCTTGAACAACTGTGCAAAATTGACGGTGTTGAGTGGATCAGGCTGCACTATGCGTTTCCCTCAGGATTTCCGATGGATGTACTGGAGGTAATGAAGCGCGAGCCGAAAGTCTGCAATTACCTTGACATTCCGCTGCAGCATATTTCTGATTCAATCCTAAAATCAATGCGCCGCGGCACCACCTATGAGAAGACCACGAATCTTTTGAAAGAATTCAGGAATAGTGTCCCGGGAATGGCAATTCGCACTACCCTGATCGTGGGTTATCCCGGAGAAACCGAAGAGGATTTCCAGATTCTGAAGAACTGGGTACAGGAAATGCGTTTTGAGCGCCTTGGGTGCTTTGCCTATTCACATGAAGAAAACACCCATGCATACCTGCTGGAAGACAACGTCCCGGCCGAGGTAAAACAGCAACGCGCCAATGAGATCATGGAAATCCAGTCACAAATTTCCTGGGAACTCAATCAGGAAAAAATCGGAAGGGAATTCCGATGCGTGATC
This sequence comes from Bacteroidota bacterium, assembly GCA_023437485.1. GTDB lineage: Bacteria > Bacteroidota > Bacteroidia > Flavobacteriales > Flavobacteriaceae > Flavobacterium. The sequence goes on along the minus strand of JAEZGB010000034.1, from coordinate 3,077 downwards.
GATCGCAAAGAAGGCAGCCATTTTGTGGGAAGAACCGAATTCGACAGCCCCGATGTGGACAACGAAGTCCTGATTGATGCCACCCGGTTCTATCTGAAAACCGGTGAGTTTGCCACCATTCGCATTACTGAGGCAAGCGAATTTGATTTGTACGGCGAACCGGTAGTTGCTGAATTTGCAACAGGTGAGCCTCAACTAATCAGCAATTAGGAAAATCATGGCTTGTGAAAGGCCTTGGATTTTTGACAGTGTTCACCATCGCGAATATCAATAAAAAAAGGGCCGTGTAAAACGACCCTTTCAAATCAACCAATGTACTAAATTACAATACTGTTCCTTTAAAAGTGAGGACTTTTGGCGTGGCATCGGCAGTGGTGGTCACGGTCAGGGTTTTGCTGAACGCGCCTTTGGCAGCAGCATTATAAATAGCGGCAACCTTTGCGGTTTCCCCCGGCTTGATCGGCGATTTTGTATAATCGGCCGCTGTACAGCCACAGGCCGGTTTCACATTGGTGATCAGGATATTCGTGGTGCCGGTATTTTTGAACTCAAATTCAATGGTTTTGGGCTTGCTTTGCGGGATGTTCCCAACATCAATAGTTTCGGCAGTCCATTTAATTGCCGGGGCCGCAGCTGACTTTACAAAGGGTTCGCCCGTTGAGGACGGCGCTGTAAATGACATCAATCCCAAGGCCAGTGCCAACATGGATAGTTTGATCGCTTTCATATTTTTAGTTTTTAGTTTTTTGATTTCGATCCAAAAATACCAACTCAATCCGCCTGCCCTTGTTAACCGGGTTCAAATGTTTGTTAATGGCTTGTTAACCGGGATTTATCAAAATTAAAGATTGCGATTTTCAACCTACATTGCAACGTGAATCACACCAAATTGAACATTAGCCTTGTCCTTGGCCTGGTCGCAATCGTGGGCATCCTGATTGCGCAGTTGTTATGGACCCGGCAGGCATACGGCCTGGAGGAAAAAAAGTTCACCCAGATGGCGCATATCGCGCTGTTGGAGGTTGCCAAAAAACTTTATGAAGGCACCAATCACGAACTTCCTTCCGACAATCCGGTCCAAAAAGTTTCGAACGATTATTATCTTGTGAATGTCAACAATGATTTTGAACCCGAAATCCTCGAATACTACCTGCGGACCGAATTTGAAAAAATCAACCTTCACACTGATTTTGAGTACGCAATGTACGATTGCCAGAGCGATGAAATGGTTTACGGCAATTATGTTTCGGCCGACGACCTGAACCGGCAATCGCGCTCGGTGTATTTTCCCAAACACAAAAACCTGGTATATTATTTTGCGGTCAGGTTCCCAAATGAATCCACGTATTTACTGGGATCGCTAAAGTTTTGGTTCTTTTTGAGCTTTGCGCTTATCGTAATCCTGGTGGTCTATGTTTATTCAATCGTAACCATTGTGCAACAGCGGAAATATTCGGAACTGCAGCGCGACTTCATCAACAACATGACGCATGAGTTTAAAACACCGCTTTCGTCTATTTTGATTGCCTCGCAATATCTGTCGGGGCATGAAATGTTGTCCAAAGACCCGAAATTGCACAAATATGCGCAAATCATCATCGCCCAGGGTGGAAAGCTCAACAGCCATATCGAAAAAATCCTCAACATCGCACGCAGCGATGCAAGCCCGATGACCTTGGAAAAAACCACCTTCAGCATCGTACCCGTGCTTCAAGAGGCCGCCGATACCCTGCTGCTCAGGCATCCGGGCGCAGTGATTAATTTGCAGGTTCCTGAAAATGAGCAAATAAACGCTGACAGGTTCCACTTTTCAAACCTGGCCTACAACCTGATTGACAACTCCGTGAAATACGGCAGCTCCACACCTGTGATCACCATTGCTCTGGCACATGAAAACGGCAAACGGATCCTGAGTTTTACTGACAATGGCGAAGGCGTGCCACCAGGCGCCTTACAGTTTATCTTTGACCGTTTTTACCGGATTCCGAGCAATTCGCGACAGGTTACCGGATTTGGATTGGGTTTGTATTACGTGCGCAAAATTTGCAAATTGCACGGATGGGAGATCCGCGCCAAAAACCTTGAAAACGGCTTCTCAATTCAAATCACAATCCCATGAACAAGGTGAGGATATTGTACGCCGAAGACGATGAAACACTCGCATTTCTAACCTCCGACAACTTGTCGCAGAACGGTTTTGAGGTCGTCCATTGCACTGATGGGCTCCAATGCCTTCAAACCTTCAAACCGGGGCAGTTTGACATCTGCATCCTTGATATTATGATGCCCGGCGCCGACGGATTTCACGTCGCCGAAAAGATCAGGGCCATGGACCACGAAGTGCCGATTATTTTTCTCTCGGCAAAAACGCTCAAGGAAGACCGCATCCGCGGGCTCAGGCTTGGCGCCGACGATTACCTGGTAAAACCATTCAGCATTGAAGAACTGCTGCTCAAAATTGAAGTTTTCCTGAAGCGTTCGGCAAAAAAGCCCGCGGCCGAGGGTTTGATCGTTCTTGGAAATCTCACCTTTGACCCGGCAAATTTCACGATGACCCAAAATGGCAAGGAAATGTCAATGACCCAACGCGAATCAGAGTTGCTTCGGTATTTTTATGACAATCGAAACCAGGTCCTGCGCCGTGAGGATATCCTGAGAGCCATTTGGGGGGACGACGATTACTACATGGGCCGGAGCCTGGATGTTTTTATCTCGCGCCTTCGCAAACTACTGGCCGGGCAAAGCGGGATTTCAATTGATAACCTTCACGGGATCGGGTTTAGGCTCACCGCGCCCTAAAGAACCAAAAGCCCTGCCTGCCGTATCTTGGCCATCGGTTTTGAGAACCAGAACAAAGCGAAGTTTTCAAATTCAGCTTCAAACCGTTTTTCAATGGTTCCAAGAGTAACCGGCCTGCGGTCGCCCATTTCAACCAATAGCCGAACTGCAAACACAGCATGCTCCTGAGGAAGTTCAACCGAAACCGCCTGCACGCGGGTATAGAACGTAATTTTTCCAACGGCGAAGCGCAAACCTTTTTTATTGCGCTCAAAAAATTCCAATGCAGGCTCCGGCCC
>JAEZGB010000031.1 GCA_023437485.1 Bacteroidota bacterium | reverse complement strand
GAGCAAGCTTCGGTTGGCCAAACCCACAAACGGAACTCCACCGCGAACGGGCGAGCCCGCTCCGCCGTCGCACATCCGCAAACTCAAGCCGGTAGGATCTTCGCCGCAGGTTTCGGCCAATCTTTTTGACGGAAACCTCACCGTGGGCAACATGGTCATGCACGAACGCTTCGGCAAGGGCGAGATCATGGGGCTCGAGGGCGCCGGTGCCGATAAAAAGGCCGAGATAAAATTTGAGGTCGGCGGAATCAAGAAGCTCCTGCTGCGGTTTGCCAAGCTTGAAGTTATCGGATAGTCTAAACGCTTGACCTGATCACGCCAATGCGCACTTCTAAAATCAAGGCGGGAAGCAGCCTTAGTTTGTATGGTGTTTTTAAGAACTAAGAAATCAATATTCCCTAACTTTAAACAAAAACACTTTGGCCGAATTCATTAAGATTTACCCCGATAAGCCCAGCGAGGCCGCGATTGCCAAAGTCGTCAAGGCTTTGCGGGGCGGCGCGATCATCATTTACCCAACCGACACCGTGTACGGCCTCGGGTGCGACATCACCAACTCGAGAGCGCTCGAACGCATCGCAAGGATCAAGGGCATCAAGCTGGAAAAGGCCAATTTTTCCTTTGTGTGTTCGGGGCTCAGCAACCTTTCGGATTACGTGCGGCAAATAGACACCGCGACTTTCAAATTACTCAAGAAGGCGCTCCCGGGGCCGTACACCTTTATTTTGCCCGGCAATAATTCACTGCCTAAGGAATTCAAGAAAAAAAATACAGTCGGGATCCGCGTTCCTGACAACAACATTGCGCTGGAAATTGTTCGGCAACTTGGCAATCCAATTGTTTCCACGTCAATCCATGACGAAGACCAGGTGCTGGAGTACTCAACTGATCCGGAACTCATCTTTGAAAAATGGCAAAATCTGGTTGATATTGTTATTGACGGGGGGTATGGCGACAACACGCCCTCGACCATCATCGATCTTTCAGGCCACCAACCCGAAGTGGTGCGCGAAGGCAAGGGAAGCCTGGATATCTTGTGATTCACGGTTAAAATTCTACCGTTCACAATATTTCTTATGCGTCATATCCTGATTTTACCGATTTTCGGTAAAAAAAATTAATGATGCGGCCGTTTCCCAAGTTTCTGACAATTTTCTTCTCTTTGCTCTCAATTTTTGCGATCGTTCCTTTCATCGCCGATGGAGGATTAGAGGATTTCAGATTTCGGCCGATCTATTATACGACAGGGTTTTTGGCAATCATATCTGCGGGCCATGCCTTTGTTTTCGATCGCTTCGGATCGGGATTCTGGAAAAGCCTGGGACTTGCCGCATGCGCCGTGTTTATAGGGATCTTCTCATTTTCATTCCTTTCTTCGGCGATCATCTATAATGAAGTACGGTATTGGATTCCCATTTCGCAAGGCCTGGCGACCGTGATTTTTCTCCTTGGGACGGTGACGCTGTGGACATTGTTTTCAGGCACAAATAACCTCCGAATCCATCATGAACCGAGGGAAATGCTCAAAATTTCCGGCCTTACGGCCGTCGTGGCCTTCCTCGCGACCTCGGTTATGAGCAGCGACCAATATTTGCTGCACGGAAAATCATGGGACAGTTTTGCTTCTATTTTGCGCATTCTTGCCGTGTTCTCGGTTGCAAACGCGGGCGTGGCGGGCCTTTTGATTTTTTGGCTTCTTCGGAGTTCCTTCTGGCAAAGGCGCATATACCTTGTCGCGCTGATTGTTCCGCTGTTGATGGTGGGAATGAATATCGTTGCGTTCAACCGGTATTTCGGGAACAATTATGTCAAGACCATCGGCCTTTACGCTGTTTGCTTGCCCATCACATTGTTCATTCTTGCACTTTTGGCCTATCGTACAAAATCCCAAAAGCTCAATCGCTTATCGTTTGAATTTGCGCAGCGCGATGCACAGTACTTGAACCTGAAGCAGCAGATTGAACCGCATTTCCTTTTTAACAACCTGAACACCCTGTTGTCATTTGTAGAGACTCAACCGGCGCGCGCGCTGGCTTTTGGGCAAAACCTGAGCGAAGTTTACCGGCATTTTTTGCAATGCCATGACCAGGAGTTCGTTCCGATTGGCCCTGAATTGAAATTCCTTCAGGATTACCTGGAAATTTACCGGGTCAAACATGGTTCGGCATTTGACTTTAAGATTCAATCTTGCGACACGGCCGAGGTTTTTATCCTTTCGATGTCGGTCAGGGAATTGGCCGATAATTTTTTCAAACACAATATCCTGAGCGACCAGGACCCGCCTTTGCTGGAAGTTTGGTGCACTCAAGCGCATCTGGTATTTCGCAATACACGTCGTCCAAAACCTGTATTGTCAGGCAAAACCGGGTTGGAAAACATGACCAAACGCTACCGATTGTTAACCGGGCTTGAGATCAGTATTGAAGAAGATGAATTTTTCACTGTCAGGCTGCCGCTTTTGTACTTATGAAAACAGCGTTGATCATTGAGGATGAGATCCCGGCGGCCGAACATCTCTCGCGTATATTGAGCGCGAATAGAATTGACGTACTGGGAGTGGCCAGAAGCAATCGGGAAGCCGTTGCCTGGTTAAACCGGCAACCGCATCCTGACCTGATTTTTGCCGATATCGCACTCGCCGACGGGAACAGTTTTGAAGCTTTGGCCCGAACAAAACCCCAATCAGCAATTATCTTTACAACCGCATTTGACAAATATGCCCTGGAAGCCTTCAGCCGTGGCGGTATTGATTACCTGCTAAAGCCGATTACCGCCGAAAAGCTTGGCCAGACCCTGGACAGGCTTAACCAAAAACGGAGGCTCTTTAACCCCCGGCCGGTCACGACCGGAAAATCCTTTTTGGTTGCTTCGGGCAATGTGCTGCGGCGCATAAAAGCCTGTGAGGCAGTGCAATTTGTCAGTGAGCAGAACACCACTTTTATTGTTACGCAGGGCAGGCAGTTTCCCATTGCCAAATCACTGGACGGTTTGATGGCCGAGCTCGACCAGGAACAATTTTTCAGGATCAGCCGCAAGTGCATCGTGCACCGTGAAAGCGTTGAATCTGTTTCGGTTTTCAGGGAGGTGAAATTTATCGGAGGGCATTCGCCTCAGTTGATAAGCCGTTCCAGGTACTCGGACTTTTTAAAATGGCTCATAAAAAAAGCGCCCTGAGGCGCTTTGTAAGGTTTGTGGAAGTCTTATTTTCCGGTCATGTTTTTCATCTCCCGCTCAATCATTTCGTAGAACTGATCGATCTTAGGAAGGATCACGATACGCGTGCGGCGGTTGGTTTGACGGTTTTCGGCAGTGTTGTTCTCAACCAGCGGAATATGCTCCCCACGACCTGCGGCGATCATCTGCTTGGATGGAATTCCAAGTTCCTGCAATACGCGGATGATTGATGTTGAACGTTTTACCGAAAGATCCCAGTTGTCCAATAGCACACCATTTGATTTGAACGGAACATTGTCAGTGTGGCCTTCTACCATACATTCAAAATCAGGCTTGCTCTTGATCACTTTCGCGACTTTGCCCAATACCGTTTTGGCGTTTTCGCTCACCACATAGCTTCCGCTCTTAAACAGGAGTTTGTCGGAAATCGAAATGAAAACGACCCCTTTTTCAACATTAACCTGGATATCCGGATCGTTAATCCCGACAGCCGATTTCATGCTCGAAACAAGAGCCAGGGTCACACTGTCCTTGCGGCTCAGGGCGTCCTGCAACCTGGTGATGCGCAGGTCCTTTTCTTTCATGCTTTCCAGAGACTTCTCCAGGTTCTCGGCGCCTTTGGCAGAGAGGGTGGTGATGTTGCCCATGTTGTTGATCAGGTCCTGGTTGTTCCTTTTCAGAAAGTCAACCTGCCCCAAAAGTTGTTCTTTTTCAGAAAGGCAAGTGTTCAGTTTAACTGTGGCGGTATTCAGCAAATCCTGAATTTCCTTGTTTTTTGCCTCGCATTCTGCGAGCTTCTTTTTTGTACCGCAAGAGGTCGATACCATTGCGATAACTGATAATGCTAAAAGGATTTTTCTCATAGTACTGGTTTTTGACTTACAAATTTAACATTTAATAACCGCGCGCCGGGATAACGATTTTCTAAACTAATGTTAAAAAGAATCAAAAGTTTTTCGATTCCTGACAAAGTATTCCCAAACGATTGATTGTACCTTGAAATATCTGGGCTTGATCCGTAACGGGCGCTGGTCAAAATACCAGAACATTCGTTTGTAGAACGCAAAGTGCGCGCGAATGATCGCCGCAGTGTGACTGGCTTTCCCGCCAATAAGGAATCTGACTCCCGCTGCGCCATCCAGTACTAGCCTGGCAAAAATTACAGGAGCAAGTTCCCGCTGGGGAACGTTTTTGGTAAGCATGAAAAGTGAATTGCGGAAATTCAGGTATGTCTTGTGCGCATTTGACGCATCCAAAGTGGCACCACCAACGTGATATACCGTTGACGCGCCGCAATAACGGGTACGAAGGTTTAGGTGCGCGGCACGCCAACACAGGTCAATTTCCTCCATATGTGCAAAAAATCCGGAGTCGAATCCGCGAAGTTCCCTGAAAATGGCTTTCCGAATAAACAGGCACGCGCCTGAGGCCCAGAAAATATCGGCAGTGTCGTCATACTGGCCGTTATCCTTTTCCAATGTTTCAAATATCCTTCCGCGGCAAAACGGATAGCCAAAACGATCAATAAAACCACCCGCGGCGCCGGCGTATTCAAAATATCCACGGTTTTTGTACGACAGTATTTTGGGCTGGGCAATGGCTGTTGTCGGCTCGCGGTCAAAAAGGTCCAGCACCGGCGATAGCCATCCGGGAGTGACTTCAACATCTGAATTGAGCAATACGTATATTTCCTCTTCAACCCATGCCAACGCTTCGTTGTACCCGCGTGCAAAACCCAGGTTGGCGACATTGCGGATCACGCGGACCATGGGGAAGTGAACGCGCAAAAGTTCTACCGAAAGGTCATCCGAAGCATTGTCGGCTACATAGATCTCAGCCTCGGGCGAATACCCGACAACCGTTGGCAGGAACTGTTCAAGAAGTTTTTGACCGTTCCAGTTCAGGATAACCACTGCCGCTTTTTTCATGATCCGGCAATTGAATAGGACGGCAGCGCCTGAAGGAAATCATACCGGCCGTTTTTGTAATCCACGGCGCAAAAATAGTGTTCCAGCCCGTTGGTTATCATTAAATATCGTGCCCCGGCGGTCAGGTTGTAGCGTGCGGCCTGGTCAAAAACCGCCTGGGTAATTTCCACCTCGGGGGCTTTGCATTCCACAAGAATATCAATGGCGCCAGTTCTCGAGAAAACCACGATGTCAAACCTGCGGGGCATTGAATTGATGCGGATGGTCTTTTCGACATTGATCAGCGAAAGCGGGTAACCCAACTCCTGCTCCAGAAAGCGGACGGCGTGTTGGCGCACCCATTCTTCGGGGGTAAGAACCACGAACTTTTTACGGATCGGGTCAAAAATACACGTCTTATTTTCGCTATTTTTGAGCCGGAAACCGCCTGTAGGAAAATTGAGGCGCTGCATGCCGCAAATATATTCTTTTGAGGCCGGGATAACAATTCCATCATCAGAAGTTATCAAGAATAACCCCCTAATTTTTCAATACAACTTGGACGAAGCAGCACGGATCGTTAACGAACTCAAAGCCGGGAAAGTATACCCGATTTACTTTTTAATGGGTGATGAACCCTACTTTATTGACCGGCTCTCGGAATACATGGAAAATCATCTGTTGCCCGAAGAAGACCGCGGCTTCAATCAGACCGTGCTGTACGGAAGGGATGTGACCATTGAAGATATCGTGGGACATGCCAAAAGGTATCCGATGATGGCCGAAAGGCAGGTGGTGATCGTTCGGGAGGCACAAGACCTGTCACGGACCATTGACAAACTTGAATCTTACGCCGCCGACCCGACGCCCACCACAGTCCTGATTTTTTGCTACAAATACAAAACGTTGGACAAACGGCGCAAGCTGGTCAAAAATCTGGAGAAAACCGGTCTGGTGTTCGAGAGCAAAAAACTTTGGGAAAACCAGGTTGGCGACTGGCTCAAGCGGATGCTACAAGGTAAAAATTACGCCATCGAACCCAAAGCGCTGGCGATGCTGGTTGAATTTCTGGGAACCGACCTGGGAAGGATCGCCAAGGAAGTCGAGAAACTGCAGGTGCTTTTGGAGCCCGCAAGTACAATTACCGCCAAGCATATTGAAGACAATATCGGTTTCAGCAAGGACTTCAACAATTTTGAACTCACCAAGGCAATCGGGCAACGCGACGAATTAAAGGCATACCGGATAGTCCAGTATTTCGCCGAAAACCCGAAAGACAACCCGATGGTGGTGACCACAACCATGGTTTTCCGGTATTTTTCCCAGCTTTTGCAATATCACGGACTCAAGGACCGCAGTCAAAAAAACGTGGCTTCGGTATTGGGAATAAAACCGACTTTCGTACATGAATATACAGCGGCGTTACGGCACTATCCCATGAAAAAAGTAAGCGCGATTATTGCAGCGCTGCGCGAAATCGATACCCGTAGCAAAGGAATTGGAGCCAACATGAGCCAGCATGATCTGCTTCGCGAGATGTTGGTCCGGATCTTTTCCTGAAATGATGTAAGCCCAGATGCGAATCCTGTAACGCACCAGCCGTACAATAAATTTAATTTTACTCTATTAATCAGAGAAACTTAATCAATAGAAACATTATGCATGCATGATTTTCATGATTTGATTGGTTACTTGGTTAGTTAGGAAGGGGCAGCCTCTGGTTGGCCCTTTCTTATTTTATTATATTAGCATCATGAAAACGCTCGTCCTGGCCCTTGCGGTACTTGTTGGGGGCTGTACGTCGGCCCAAAAGCCAAAACCTGAAAAATCTTCAAACATGCAAACCCTCCACCAGCTGTCGGCCACCGATATTGACGGCCGCAATTTCGATTTCAGTACGCTCAAAGGCAAAAAAGTAATGATTGTAAACACGGCTTCAGAGTGCGGACTGACACCTCAATATCAGCAACTTCAAGAGCTTCATTTGAAGTATGGCGACAAGCTTGCCATCATTGGGTTCCCGTCAAATGATTTCGCGGGCCAGGAACCGGGAAGCGAAAGTCAGATCGCCGCATTTTGCCAGAAAAACTACGGTGTGACCTTTCCGCTGATGTCGAAGATTTCGGTACAAGGGGATAAGATGCACCCGGTTTATCAATTCCTGACAAGCAAGGAGCGAAATGGGCTGGAAGATTCACAGGTAAGCTGGAATTTCCAAAAATACCTTATCGGAACCGATGGAAAGCTCCAGAAGGTAATTTCTCCCCGAACTTTGCCCGATGACCCTGAAATCGTGGAGTGGATCAATAACTGATCAATCCAGGATTATTTGCAAAAAGGCCAGGTCGAGCCATTTTCCGAATTTGTAGGCGGCCTCCCGAATCAGGCCCGTCTGCTCAAATCCGTGCTTTTTGTGAAAGTCGATGCTGGATTGGTTTCCCGCGTCAATCCCGCCGATTATAACGTGCCTTCTCTGTTGCCTGGCAATATCAATCAGTCTCAGCAGTAGGGCCGATCCGATTCCTTGGCCCTGAAAATCACAATGTACATACACCGAGTGCTCCACGGTCAACTTATATGCCGCGCGTTCCCTAAAAGTCCCAAACGACCCAAAGCCTGAAATCGTGGAATCAGTCTCACAGACTATCACCGGAAAGCCGCTTCGCAACTTATCGTGGAACCAATCCAGTTGGGTTTCAAAGGTTCTGGGAAGGTACTCGTAAATTGAGGTCCGGTTCAGAATCTCAAAATTTACGATTTCCAGAATCGCCGGAACGTCGTCGGCCACGGCCGGACGGATAATAAAATTCATCGGAAAAATTTGCAGTTTGTCAAATATAGCCAAAGTTTAAGGTTCTTTTCTGGGCAAATTGCCGCGCCATCACTAAATTTGTTGTGATACGGCCCGGCCCTAAATTCGTTTCATGATTTATCCAAAAATTCCTTTAGCTCAAAGCATCGTCCAGATATGTTTGGCTAAAGGCCTGACCAATATTGTCATCTGCCCAGGTTCTCGCAATGCGCCCCTAACCATTGGTTTTGCATCGAATCCGCAGTTCAGGTGTTACAGCATTCCTGATGAACGGTGCGCCGCCTTTTTCGCCATGGGGATCTCGCAACATTCCAATCGCCCCGCGGTGGTGGTGTGCACCTCGGGATCGGCGTTGCTCAATTTTTATCCAGCGATTGCCGAAGCGTTTTACAGCCAGATTCCGCTGGTGGTGATTTCGGCCGACAGGCCCCCTGAAATGATTGATATCGGTGACGGGCAAACCATCCGTCAGCAAAATGTTTTTCAAAACCATTCGCTTTACAACGCCAATCTGCAACCTGCGGCATCAGATGAAAACGAATTTGAGATTAACCATGCGATTAACAAAGCCTTTACGCGCCGCGGCCCGGTGCATATCAACGCGCCTTTTGAAGAGCCCTTATATGAAGTGACCCGGAAGCTTTCGGTTGATGTGACCATTTCGGCCTTTGCGAAGGTTTACAAGACGATTTCGGTTGACGATATCAAGGCCTACACCAATATCTGGAATTCGGCCACCCGAAAACTTATACTGGTGGGCGTTGCCGAGCCTGAAACACTCGATGAGGAAATCGTCCGATTGCTGGCCGAGGATCCCTCTGTGGTGGTGATGACCGAAAACACTTCGAACCTGCATCACCCTCAGTTTGCGGGGAACATCGACCGAATTATAACCCCTTTTACTCCACGGAACTTCCTGGCTTTTCAACCTGAAATTTTGCTGACGTTTGGAGGCATGGTGGTTTCCAAACGGGTCAAGGCGTTCCTTCGGCGCTACCGGCCCTTGCACCATTGGCATATAGACCCCATCCGCGCATATGACACTTACGGCTGCCTGACCCGCCATTTTGACGCCACGCCCAACGATTTCTTTCAGCAATTCCTCCCGTTCACAAGGCAGGTTAAAAGTTCATACAAGCGCGATCTGCAAAAAATCATTGAGTCCCGCCGGCGCGGTCATGACCGGTTTTTTGCCAATGCGCCTTATTCTGATTTCAAGGCGATTGGATTGATAGTGCCACAACTTCGCAAAAACAGTCTTTTGCACGTAGGCAACAGTGCAGTGATACGATATGTGCAGCTATTTGATCTGGACCCCACCATTGAAATCTGGAGCAACCGCGGTACCAGCGGGATTGACGGAAGCACCTCGACTGCCATTGGAGCCGCCGTGGGAAGCAATAAACCCACTACGCTGATCACCGGAGATGTGGCCTTTTTGTACGACAGCAATGCGCTTTGGAATGATTCGATTCCTCAGGACCTGAAGATCATCGTTATCAATAACCGTGGAGGTGGGATCTTCCGAATCCTTCCAGGGCACCAGAACAATGAATTGTTTCGCAGGTTTTTTGAGACCGAGCATTCACTTGATGCCAGTCATCTTGCAAAAATGTACAACCTGCAGTACTTGATGGCCAATGACGAGCAATCGCTGAACCTGGGCATGCCGGCATTGCATCAATGCGCCGGCCCTGCGATTTTGGAGGTCTTTACGCCTCAAATCCAAAATGCAGAGGTCCTTCAGGCTTATTTTGATTCATTATAAGAAAAACTTGCAACCATTCCGGTGAATTTTGTAAGCCGTGCCCATTACCACGGAGCTATCTTTGTATAAACATTAAACCGGAGTATTATGAAAACGATAATGAATATGGCACTTGTCGGGTTTATGGCAATTGCTGCGCTGGGCTCCTGCAAGGACACCCAATCTGAAACCGAAGTGGACAGGACTACAGATGTTACTGAAATGGAAATGGAAACCACCGCGGCCGATACCGCAGTAGTGGTTGAAGATCCCGATGTCCCGGGAACCACAAGTGGTGAGATGGAACAAGTCCCTTAAATTTGATGGGAAAAATTGCTTAAAAAGCCGGTTTTCAAACCGGCTTTTTTTTTGCTTTTACATACAGGATGCCAATGGGCAACGAAAGGTTGGGTTTGCGATATCCATTGGTTTTTGAAGAAAATCCAGCGGGCTGAACGCATTCATTTTTCGCGATTTGGCGATGTGAAGATAAATCAGCGTGTTTTGGATATCGGAGTGGCCCAACATCTCGCGGATGGTAAGGATGTCCAGTCCCAGGTCAAGCAGATGCGTCGCGTAAGTATGCCGAAAAGTGTGTACGGTAACTTTCTTGAGGATACCTGCCTTTTTGGAGGCTTGCGAAACCACCCATTGCAGCCCTTTCACCGAATACTGACCCAAAACCTTTTCACCTTTAAGGTTTCCCGAAAAAAGATAATGGCCTTGCGGGGAATTCTGCAGGTAACACCCCAGGTTTTGCGCCAGAATATTTCCGATTGGAACATACCGGTCCTTTCGGCCTTTTCCATTCCTGACATGTAGCATTTGGCGTTGTAGGTCCACATCGGATGTCCTTAGGTTCCGAAGTTCGCTGTTTCTTAATCCGCAACCGTAAAGAACTTCAAGTATCAGGCGGTGTTTGGGATTGGTACAGGCATTAAAGACCCGGATCACCTCATCCTGGTTTAAAACCACCGGAAGGGTTTTGACGCGGGCAATTTTGGGAAGTTCAATGAGCCGGTCCTTATGGCCCACCCTCCGAAAAGCGAACCGGAGCGAATAGACCGTCAATTTAAAAAAAGTTTCAGACGGCGAGTTATATTGCGACCGGGCAATGTACAAATACTGGTGAATTTGCTCGGTTGATAGCCGGATGGGAACCTCGTGGTAGTGCAGGGCTATTTTGGCCAGATAGGAACAGTAATTCCGGATGGTCTGAGGACTGCGCCCGGCTATGGTAAGCTGCTGCAGCATTTTCTCGTGAAAGGCCTCATAGCCTGGGATGTAGGCACAAGCGCGTGTTACAAAATTGTTTTTTTTGGCATAAAATTGAATTTTTGCAAAAATACTGCTAAACCCAGGTTAATCAGCGCGGTTCATGTTTTTTGCCGGCTTCGATTTTTTCCTCGCGAAGCTCGCGGTCCCGGGCATCTTCCTGCATTTTGCCAGATTCGTCATCATCGCAAAGCGTTACGGCAATACTGATGGGAAAATGATCAGATCCCACAGGAGGCTCAACCCGCATGGCGGCAACCCGGAAGTGCCCACTCAAAAAATAATGGTCCAGTGGCCATCGAAGCAGGTAATAGTGAGCGTTGAAGGTGTTGTAAGTTCCGCGTCCCCGGCGGGGATCCATCAATCCGCTGGTCTTTAAAAAAAGCTTGGTGGTATAGCTCCAGGCCACATCG
>JAEZGB010000028.1 GCA_023437485.1 Bacteroidota bacterium | reverse complement strand
AGTCCGTACTTCCTGCGCAAATCGTAGATTATCCACCGTTGGTCGGCATACCGGTTCTTGAAAAAGCCTGCAATCAGCGGAAGCACGTTGAAATCGGGTTCCACGGCGGCGTAAAAAATGCCGTCGGCCGTTTCCTGAAACCTGATAAACGCCTTCATCCGGTGTCGTTCGCGGTTCACGCTCTTGTCGATCTTTGAAATTGCGATCACATCCGGGTGGCCGTAATTGTTCTCGGCGCCCTTGGGATTGCCAAAAACATAACGCGCAAAATTCAGGAGGTGCTGCGGGCTCTCAGGCAATTCCGATAAAAACGTATTGTAAAACCGCGATTGCCAGTCGCGCCCAATTTTCTTTTTAAGCCCGTCCCATACGCGCTTTGCCTTCTCTTCGCTTGCCACTACCTCCACGGCATCGTCCAAAAGCCCGGGTTGGTAACGGTGACTGGCAATCAGTTCGGCATTGGCATCCCGATGTTCATAAACCTCGAAAATCGCAGTCAGCAGTCCTTCAAAAGTATTGTCAAAGATGAATTTCATTTGGGCGCGCCCCGCATCGGGCATTTGATTTTTACGCAACATTTGGTGCGGGTCGGGCTCTCGGCGGTACGCGGTACCTTGCCTCCATCCCTCGCGCAGGTCAAAACAGGCTGAGTTGATTTTGGGGTGTGGCCAGGTATTTCGAGGCACTCGAAGAAAGGATCAGTCCCCGGACCTTCACGGCTTCGGGATCGTTGAGGGCAAAGACGCTGTCGGCACACCGAATAAAATGCCGCGCGCGGTTCCACGCAATCCCGAGCTTTTTCAATTGGTCGCTCCTGAGTTTGCCAAACTTTCGCGCCTGCCAGATTTTCTTGGCGCTCGACACTCCAATTCCCGGAACGCGCAAAATCATATTGTAATCGGCGGTATTCACATCTACCGGGAACTGCTCCATGTTGCGCAATGCCCAGCTCAGTTTAGGGTCAATCTCGACATCGAGGTTGGGGTTTTGCTCGTTGAGGATCTCGCGCACATTAAAGCCGTAGAAGCGCATCAGCCAATCGGTTTGGTACAAACGGTTCTCCCGCAAAAGCGGCGGCTGCGTCCCGATGACGGGCATTCGCGTATCGTGGCTAATCGGTATATACCCCGAATAATACACGCGCTTGAGCTCGTAATTTTTGTAATAGGCATCGGCGCTGTACATCACCTCCATGTCGCTCTCGGGCGTGGCGCCAATCACCATCTGGGTGCTTTGGCCCGCGGGAACAAACTTCGGGACACTCCTGATGATTTTGCGTTCGTCCTTCAATTTTACGATACCGTCGCGTATAAACCCGAGAGGCTTTTTGACCTCGTCGTGCGACTTCTCGGGCGCAAGCAATTTTAGCCCTGCCTCGGTGGGCATTTCCAGGTTGATGCTCATGCGGTCGGCGTAAAGCCCTGCCTCGCTCAAAAGCTCGGGACTCGCGCCGGGAATCGTTTTTAAGTGGATGTAGCCGTTGAACTTGTGTTCCAGCCTCAGCTTTTTGACAATCCGCACCAGGCGTTCCATTGTAAAATCTGCATCCTTAAAAATCCCCGAACTCAGGAATAAGCCTTCAATATAATTTCGGCGGTAAAAATTCATCGTGAGTTCCACGACTTCCTCAACGGTAAAGGCCGCACGCCTGACGTCATTGCTTTTTCTCGAAACACAAAAAGCGCAGTCAAAAATACAATGATTGGTGAGCAGGATCTTTAAAAGCGAAACGCAGCGGCCGTCCTCGGTGTAGGTATGGCAAATCCCCGAACCGGATGCGTCGCCCAGGCCCTTATTGGTGTTCTTGCGGTTGCTTCCGCTTGAGGAACAGGACACGTCGTATTTGGCGGCATCGGCAAGGATGGAAAGCTTTTCGCGGATTCTATCGTGCATCGGAGAGATTTGGGACGTCAAAATTAACATCAGGAACGTTCTTTGGGTCAAAACAATCGTTAAATAATTCATCGTCAGCATATTTTGTCCCATATTGGAACAACCAGAACCATACCTGAAAATGGCGGGACCTGGACAGGAGATTTTCCGTTTCGCCCAGTCCGGCGAACTATTTTGCGTTAATATCGAAGCTCTTCGGTTTTTGAATCAATGAATTGCTATATTTGCGCCCGACCTACTATATAGGGTTGATTGATAATGGTTTGGATAAGTGCATTGATCGCTTTAAGTATTGTTTTTAAAGCTTTTCGGGCGCCCTCCATACGGGGATTTTATTTTTCAAAAAATTTTGCCAAATAGAAAATTTAGTTACTTTTACACCCTATGAAAATTGTCCCAATTAGTTTAATTCTGCTGTTTGCGCTCCTTTTGCCGTTTTCAGGGTGTTTAGCAGCTCCAACCGATCCTCCGCCGCCTACGCCACCGCCACCGCCGGGATTGCCAGTGGACAATGGGCTGATTTTCCTTATTGCAATTTCCTTGATTTATGGGCTTTACGCGATTCAGAAATCAAAACTCTATAAAAAAAACCCGCTCTAAAGGCGGGTTTTTTATTGATCGTCGCTTCGGGAATATAACCGCGACACATATTTCCCAATCACATCAAATTCGAGGTTTACCAAATCACCCGGGCTCAGATGATGGAATGTGGTGTGTTCCATCGTATACGGAATAATCGCAACCGAAAATTCGCCTTCGTGGGAATCGACCACCGTCAGGCTTACGCCGTTTATTGTGATTGACCCCTTGGGAATGGTAAGATTGCCCGTCTCGCGATCAAAGGAAAATGAAAAGACTGTGCTTCCGGCCTGATCTTCAACCCCAATGCACATTCCGGTTTGGTCAACATGTCCCTGCACAATGTGGCCGTCAAGGCGGTCCCCGAGCTTCATGCCGCGCTCAAGGTTCACGTGTTGGCCCACTTTCCAATGGCCAATGGTGGTCTTTTGAATGGTTTCGGCAATCGCGGTTACCGAGTGGCAACTGCCCTCGATCGCTGTTACGGTAAGGCAAATCCCGTCATGTGCCACGCTTTGCTCAACCTTGAGCTGCGAGGCAAAGCCCGATTCAATGCTGAGGTTGAGGTTGCCGCCTTCGCGATGGATGGCCTTAAGGGTGCCAAGCTCCTCGATAATTCCGGTAAACATCTGTTTTATTTGCTAAATTTGCCCATCAAAAGTAGCAATTATTAAATGACCAGGAAAACGGATAATATAGTCGTCGGCATCTCGATCGGGGACCTGAACGGGATTGGCGGCGAAGTCATCCTCAAAGCGTTTGAAGATTCGCGGATGCTGGAACTGTGCACTCCCGTTATTTTTGGCAATGTCAAGGTGCTTTCTTTTATGAAGAAGTACTTTGAGACGGCGCCCATGCTGCACGGGATTGACCATATGGACCAAATGGTTATGGGCAAGATCAATGTGCTCAATGTTTGGCGCGAACCCGTTGAAGTGCATCCCGGCAAGGAAGAACCCGTGGCGGGAATGTATGCCATCCGTTCTTTTACCGCCGCGACCGCTGCGCTTAAAAAGGGCGAGGTAGATGTACTGGTCACTGCGCCCATCAACAAAAACAACGTTCAATCAGATGAATTCAAGTTCCCCGGGCATACTGACTATTTAGCGCAGGAACTTGAAGGCAATGCGTTGATGCTCATGGTTAGCGGAAATCTTCGGGTTGGGCTTTTGACCGACCACATTCCGGTAAACCAGGTTGCGGCGCATTTGACCGAGTCGCTGGTTCGCCAAAAAATCGAGACGGTATGCAAATCGCTTATTAGGGATTTCAGCATTAACAAACCCCGAATCGCCGTGTTGGGTTTAAATCCACATGCGGGAGACAACGGAGTAATTGGCCGGGAAGACGCCGAGATCATCAGGCCTGCCGTCAAGCGCCTTTTTGAATCGGGTATGCTTGTTTTTGGCCCTTATCCCGCCGACGGATTTTTTGGCAGCGGACAGTATGAGAAGTTTGATGCAGTGATTGCGGCCTATCATGACCAGGGCCTGATCCCGTTCAAAACGCTTTCATTTGGCAAGGGAGTCAATTATACCGCCGGATTGGACAGGGTGCGCACTTCGCCTGATCACGGAACTGCTTATGACATAGCCGGTAAGGGCATTGCTGATCATCAATCTTTTGTGGAAGCCATTTACCTCGCCCTGGATATTTACAGGTCTCGCGAGCAATATGCGCAGATAAGCCATAAGCCATTGAAAGTAAGGGACAAGCAATCCTAAAAAAAAAGTGGCGCGCCCTCTTGGTATTGCGATATTTTTATATCTTTGCGCTCCCTTAACAAGGGCAAATTTTGGTGAAATGAAAAAGCTGAACGATTTTATAATTCCGTTCATCGGGTTGAAGCCAGGGAAACACCAGTTTGAATATCAGATAGATAAGGCGTTTTTTGAAAGTTTTGATTACCGCGAATTTGAGGCGGCCAACGTAAAGGTCAACCTTACGCTGGACAAAAAAACAACCTTTATGGAGCTGCATTTCAAGCACAAAGGCGTTGTTGCCGTTCCATGTGACCTCACCAGTGAAATGTATGACCAGCCTGTAAAGGGGCAGTTTATGCTGGTGGTGAAGTTTGGCGATGAATTCAATGCTGACAGCGATGAAATGCTGATATTGCCGCACGGCGAGTACCAGGTTGATATTTCGCAGTACGTGTATGAGAGCATCGTGCTTTCGGTTCCCCACAAAAGGGTGCACCCGGGAGTGAAAGACGGTACCCTGGACAGCGAAGCGCTCAGGAAGCTCAATGAACTTGCGGTAAAAGAAACACCACCCGAAGCGGAGCAGAACGATCCCCGATGGGACACATTAAAAAAACTATTAACGGATAAATAATATAGTAAAATGGCACATCCTAAGAGAAAAGTCTCCAAAACAAGAAGAGATAAGAGAAGAACCCACTATAAAGCCACTGCAGCCCAAATTGCCACTTGCCCAATCACGGGTGAGGCCCACCTGTACCACAGGGCATACTGGCATGAAGGAAAAATGTACTACCGTGGCCAGGTTGTAATCGATAAACAAGTTGCGGTTGCCTAATTGGCAAAATGCACGGCAATTTTAAACTCTCACCTGGTGGGAGTTTTTTTTATTGGCTCTTTTTAACGGGCGCAAATAAAGTCTTGTTGCCATCAGGTTACATATTTTTTTGTAAATTCCACCCCTTAAAAGTGGGGCCATCCAAAGAAAACCTACAATGAATAAAGTTACAGCCGCAATTACGGCAGTTGGTGCATTTGTACCTGACTACGTGCTTTCCAATCAGGTGTTGGAAACCATGGTTGACACGAATGACGAATGGATCACCACCCGTACCGGCATCAAGGAGCGCAGGTTACTCAAGGAAAAAGGGCAGGGCACTTCTTATATGGCCATCCGCGCGGCAAAAGACCTGATTGCCAAATCCGGAATTGACCCGCTTGAAATTGACATGGTGCTCATGGCCACCACCACACCAGATATGCCCGTAGCGGCCACCGGTGTTTACG
>JAEZGB010000012.1 GCA_023437485.1 Bacteroidota bacterium | reverse complement strand
TTGTCATAGTCGGCCCAGGCAGACGACCACGATTGCGAGGGTTCGGCCATTGCCGCGACAGTGCTCACATTGACAAATACGCCATTTCCGTCATTGCGGTGCAGCTCGTCAATATTGGCACCCGAATTCCCTCCGCGGCATTTTGCGATAAAGAGATCCTGGTCGCCGTCATTGTCGTAATCGACCCAAATGGACCCGTAATTCCCGCCGGTTGGGAAATCGCCCAATCCGCCTTGCATGAAATTAAGGTTCCCACCAGTACCGGTGTTCATGTAATAGACATTTGGCGCTACGTCATGGCAAACAAACGCGTCCAGGTGTCCGTCATTGTTGATGTCCACGAAATTCGACCGCTGTGAAAATACATATTGCGGGCCTGACATTTCGATGAACCCGTCGCCTGCATCAGTCTGTTTCATAAAAGTGACCCCGTTTCCGGAACCGTATAATAGATCGTTCCGGCCATTGTTGTCTATGTCCCCTGCGGCAATGCTCCAACTGGGCATGAAGTCGGCAGTGGGCGTAGGGATCATGGCCGAGGTAAAACCGGTTCCGTTGGCCGTTTGATACAAAATGTAGACTGCGTTGTTGTTTACTGAAACAATGTCGTCCAAATAGTCACCGTTCATATCGACCACACAGCTTTTTGTTCCGCCCTGCACTGAAAATGAATTGGCAATGAAAGATATCGGTGATTCGCCAGGAGCGGCCGTCTCACTGAGAAGAAACGTAAACCCTGCCGATGACCAACGATTGTCAAAGGCGATGTAATACGGGGTTTGTGCCTGGACATTAAAGGTTGAGACAGATGTATAGCCGCTTCCGTCATCATCATCCCCGGCATAACAGGTGAGGGCAGCACAGGATCCGGTATAAACATGGAATCGGGTATCGGTACCATTATTTACGGGAAGGTCAGTGGTTAACGTGACCGTCATATCCTGTTCCGGTGTAAAAACATACCATTCGCCCGCGCTGGTATTTCCGGTTCCGTTGATTGTACAAATCGGTGTCGGGATCTGGGACCCGTTGACTGCCGAAACCACGTGCGTTCCCAGTGAAATGGGCAGGGCAGTTCCGCAGGTGTCCTGGGCAAAAATGCTCCAGGGAAGGCAGAAGGCCAACATGTAGGGTAGAGTTTTAATCATATCGAAGGGTATTTAATGTTAGGCTGTAGCTATCAAATGTAATAAAAAAATGTTCCCTTTGACGTTCGACCTTGTAAAACAGCAAATTAAAGCCCGCATCGGGTGATATAATCATTTACCGGAACCCGCTTTTGCCCTTATAAAAAACACGTGGGTACCCGGTGGCAACCCCGGGATATTCTTGGCTATAAGAACGCCCGATGCCTGCTTACCGGCTGCTCAAACCGCAAAATTGTCAAGAACAAATGCTTAATACAGTACTTATATTTATATGGCAGTTAATCACAGGGAGTGGTAAGAGAACTGATGTATTGGCTCATCAGTGCAACGCCTTCTTCATGGACCAGGGTGCGGCCAATAATTGGCATCATCACCGACTGGTCATTTGAGGTCATCCGGTGGATCATTTCAGAGCGGTCCGGATCACCTGCGCGGATTACATAAGGCTTGTCAGGAATGCCCTGGGTGGGTTCCATGCAAACGCCAAACAGGTACATATCATTATTGCTGAAGTTGAATCGCATCGGCGTATAGTCACAATGAGCTCCGTCGCGGTGGCAGTGCGCGCAATTCATGTCAATATAGGAGCGTGCCCGTAGCTCAAGGGGCTGCGAAGCGTCTTTCCAATTCACAGTTGAATTGATATTGGCCGGTACGCTTTCCAGATATCCCTCGGCGATCCATTTTTGCAGTTGGTTCTGCTGAATGTTGCCATAGCTGTAAACAAAATTGAGATTTTGCGGTTTTGGCCCGATGGGGATCACTACCTCACCCAACGCAGAGTGGTTTGGATTCAATTTGTGACAGGTTTGGCACTCAATGGTCGCCGGAACTTTATAGTCGGTATGTTTTGCCACGCCGTTTTCAAGCCAGTCTACCGATACCACAGCTCCATAGCCATCGATGTCCAGGTAAGCCTCGGTTTGGTCATCGTTCCAGAGATAATTGTAAGTTTCCCAACCACTGTCATCAGCCTGGCCGGGAACGTTATAGGACGATTCGCGTTTCTTGATCAGCAGGCGGGTTTCGATAATTTTGGTATTGCCCGCAGGCAGGACGTTTTCATAGTAAAAGGTCTTAATCAGTGCCGCGCCTACGGGAAAATCAAGGATGTTGTCATCACCGTCATAAGTGGCCTTTGAACCCAAGGGCATCCACACGAAACGCTTTTTATGGGCATAATCGCTAAATAGCTCGCTCGCAGGCTTATAGGGTAAAACTTTGTAGGATGGGTTTTGCAATTTGAGCTCACCATCAAAAAATTTGTAATCGGAAAGTTTGGGATACGGTACCGCTGTCAGGTCCATGACCACCGGTGAAACCGGCGTGTATTCTTCCGGGCTATCGTCATTTGAACAACGGACAAAACCCAGGATTGCAACCAACACCAGGGTTAACAGGTAATAATTTTTCATAAGGATTTAGTCGGTTTCCAAAAATATAAAATTAATTAGCTCAGCCAACTAATCTGGAATATAAATGGTGTATTTTAAAATAAATCCTTTGAATATAACAATCCGAAAGGGCAATTGATGTGAATTACTCAATTTAGCCTGAAGGTTGAACAGCAAAAAAAAGCGGCTTTACGGAGCCGCTTTTTTCCACATTGCTGTGAAGGGTTTTGGTTTTATATTGGGTTATGATGGTTCAAATTCCATTTGCAGGCGTCGCGGACGCAGGGCCCTTTTTGAAAATTTATTGTATACAAACATTCGCATCCTGCGTTTTTCGCGCAGTATCAACGGCATATTGATCAGAATTCCTATCACGCAAATTAACATCAGGACCAGCAACAGGCTCATATAAATGAGGTGGTTTGCCTCGTCGGTAATCCTAAAGTCAGCAATGAGGAAATATCCGGAAATCATAAAAACCGCCAGTGAGATTATCAGGGAAAAGGTTTTCATAACAATTGTATTAATAGTTAAAAATGGGGCGGCCCGACTTAAAAACGGAGGCCATTTAATTTTTAACTAAATTACATCTCGTGTTTCTCAACTGATTATAGAATTACCGCAAAGTCTTATATAATTCAGATTAACATATAATTATGTTAATCCAAATGGCTAAACTTTTATATTTTTCCAATGTCCACGCCTGAAAATCAGGTATCCGGCGACAGTTATGGCAGTTTCGGCCACGGGTATTGCGATAAAAACTCCGGTGGGCCCCATCCGCAAGGTTTTGGCAAGGAAATACGCAAACGGAATTTGGAAAAGCCAGAATCCTGCAAGATTAATCCACGTTGGCGTCCGGGTGTCACCCGCACCGTTGAATGCGTTGATCATTACCATGCCGATCCCGTAAAAAACGTATCCAAGGGCCATGATCCGCGATGCTTCAATTGCAACCCGGGCCACGTCGGGATCATTGGTAAAGAATCCCGCAAATGTTTCGGCACCCCCAAGTGATATCAGCATAACCAATCCCATGTACAGCGCATTGTACTTCGCCGTCCGCATTACCGCCTCTTCGGCACGTTGCACCTGGTTCGCTCCCAGGTTTTGGCCCACAAGCGTCGCGGCGGCATTGCTAAGGCCCCACGCCGGGAGCATAAAGAATATCATCAGGCGCACCGCTGTCTGGTAACCTGCCGAGCCCGTGTCGCCACCGGTTGTCGCCACCAGCTGCGCAAGAAATATCCAGCTGCATGAAGCGATCACAAACTGCAATACGGCCGGCGAGGCAATCTTGACTATTGACCTTATCAATACTGGATTGGGCTTTAGGTACGCAAGCGACATTTTCAAAAGTCGTTGTCCGTTAAAAAGGTGGTATAGCTGGTAAACCACACCTATCCCCCGGCCGGCGGTGGTTGCGATCGCCGCGCCCGTAAGTCCAAAACCTGGAACGGGCCCCAGGCCGTCGATAAGAATGGGGCAAAGAATTATGTTTGCGATATTGGCCAGCCAAAGGCTTTTCATCGCTATCGCTGCATTGCCGGCCCCGCGAAAAATTCCATTGATCAAAAACAGCAGCATGATAACGAAGCTGCCGCCCATCATGATTTGGACAAATGCGGTTCCGTGAAGGGCGGCCTCCTGTGATGCGCCCATAAAAAGAAGGATGTCAGTGGCAAACCAAACTCCCAGAATGCTGATTATTACATTGATGGCCAATGCGATTAGGATTGCCTGCATTCCCGCACGCGATGCCGCTTCCGGATCTTTCTCGCCAATCCTGCGGGCGACCACGGCTGTTGCCGCCATTGATATGCCTATTGCAATCGAATAGATGATCGTCAGCACTGATTCGGTCAGGCCAACGGTTTGGATGGCGTAACTGCTGTTTTCCAGATGCCCGACAAAATAGAGGTCAACAAGCGCGAAAACGGATTCCATCGCCATTTCCAGCATCATTGGAATAGCCAAAAGAATTACCGACAGCCGAATGCTCCCGGTGGTGAAATCAATTTCTTCGCCCCGAAGGGACCGTTTGACCACGGCGTAGATCATCGATGCTTTGCCCGGCTGCGTCGTCACTTTTTTGCGCAAATATCATAAAAAAAGCCGCTAATGCGGCTAGGGGTTACTTCGGTCACGGTGATTTTCAGGATGGTCGGGCGGATAGCGCGTTGCATCGCGGTCATAGTTAAAATCGCGGTTTTGCATTGACTTGGGGTGTTCGATAGCCTGGTTGGAGGAAAATGCTCCGCCGTCTTCAGTGTCGGCCTGGGGTTCGTCGGGAAACCTCGCACGGCTCACGCGGTCGATATTCCCGTCCTGATCAATCTCGGTTTCGCGGTCCAAAGCCCTTTTATCCTGCGCGCCCGGATCAAAATCTGGCGCAATATTACCGGCGCTGAAGCCTTCGTTAAGCTCCCCGGCGTGTTTTTCCTGGTGGTTGTTCCATTTGGTGTCGCCTTTTTGATTGTTGGTTTCCATAATCTTTTTCTTTTAATATTACACAAATTCGCGCTGGGCCACTATTCATTTAACATGTGTTTGGCACGGCCAATTGCTTATTTTTGCACATGCATCGGCACTTCCTTTTATTTAAGCCCCACGGCTACCTGAGCCAATTCACCTACCAGCTTAAGCGCAGCAAAAAATTGTTGGGCGAACTCCATGATTTTCCTCCGGGTACCATGGCCATCGGGAGGCTGGACGAAGATTCCGAAGGGCTTTTGCTTCTCACCACCGATGGGATGATGAGCGAGGAAGTCCGATCGGCAAGGGTAGAAAAAGAATATTTTGTACAAGTCGACGGGATCATTGACCAGGCTGCCGCCGATGCGTTGGCCGGGGGTGTTCAGATTGGCGTCAAAGGCAAGAAATACCTTACATGGCCATGCGAGGTAAGATTAATTGAAGATCCGGAACTTCCACAACGCGGAAAAAAGATCCGCGACCAGCGGCACGGCCCCACCAGTTGGGTATCGGTTACCCTGACCCAGGGAAAGTTCAGGCAGGTAAGAAAAATGGTGGCGGCAGTCGGCTTTCCCGCATTGCGGTTGGTGAGGGTCCGCGTAGGCAATATTGAATTGGGTAACCTGCTGCCCGGCGAAGTTCGGGAAGTCCAAAAATTTGAAATATGCTGAATGTTGTCCTCATCGAACCGGAAATACCTAACAATACGGGGAATATTGGCAGGTTATGTGTGGGAATGGGGTGCTCGCTCCACCTGGTGCATCCGCTGGGCTTTAAGATTACCGATACCGCCGTTAAACGTGCCGGGCTTGATTACTGGCCGTACCTGGATTTGCACGAATATGAGAATCTTGACCAATGGTTTGCGCAGGTCAGGGATCCGGATCGCATCTTTCTGTTCAGCGCCAAAAGCGATTCTTATTATTTTGAGCAGGAATTCCGCGAAGGCGATTGGCTGGTGTTTGGCAAGGAAAGCGTTGGGTTGGGCGATGAAATCCTTGGGCGGTTTCCAAATCACCTGAAGATTCCAAAATCGTCAAAAATACGAAGTTATAACATCGCGAATTCGGTAGCATTCGCCGTGGGCGAGGCCAGGAGACAGATCGGGATTAACGATTTATAAAGCCGTTGAAAGACCTGACAAGCTTGTTCACCGTAAGTTCAAGCGATGGTTTTGCATCGCGGTAGTCCTCCTTGAGCCTGCCGTCGGGCGCAAAAAAATCGGCTACGGTCAGCGTAGTGATATTTCTGTCGGCGTAGGTTTCCTTAATGGTTATTTGCACTTCTACGGTTTCGGCCCGAAAAGTAATGGCCATGGTGTATTTGATGCGGTACTGGAACACCTCGCCCAGGTTTCGGTAATGAAAGGCGTTGTCCTTAAACCCGTCAATTTTAAGCGAATTGGGCGTGACATCGTAAATATCATACGGTTCGCGTCCTTTGTAATAAAATGCGGGCCAGGACTGCGCCAATTCCAGAAGCCTTTCATCGGGGACCGGCGGCCTCTTTAGCGCAACCGCCGCAAAACCTTCCGGGGTCAATTCCAGTACAGGCTGTGCATTTGCCAGTGAGAATAAACAACTTATTAAAAACGCTGCAAAAAACTTCATATCACAAATATAACAAAGGCCGCCCGGGTTACAATCCCTTAAGTATAAACTTAACGGACTCGCGGTCAAAGGAAACTTCGTCAGTGGGGAAGAGGGTTTCAAAGATTCCCGAATCGATCAAATCAGCAGGGGAGCCAAAATGAACCTTTCTTCCGGCAATTAAGATCATTGCGTCACTGATGGAAATCGCAGCTTCAATATCATGCGTGCTAAAAACGATGCATTTTCCCAATTGCGCCATTTGCTTCAACATCCTGAACAAGGAAAGTTTGTGTATGAGGTCCAGGTGTGTCGATGGCTCGTCAAGAATGATGATTTCAGTATCCTGAGCCAGCGCACGCGCGATCATTGCCTTCTGGAGCTGACCGTCGCTAAGTTCACCCACCTTTTTGTGTTGCAGATGCCCGATTGCGGTCATGTTGAGCGCACGGTCAACTGCCTTTAGATCGTCAGCAGACATTGTCCCGATCCAGTCAGTATAAGGTTGGCGGCCCAGCGCCACGAGTTCCCTGACCGATAAGGCTCCCGAAGCGGGTTTTTCAGTAAGGACCAGCGAAATTTTCCGCGCGCGTTCAAGCGCGGTGTAGTGCAAAAGATCGCGATCTTCCAGCATCAGGCTGCCACCGATCCTGGGCTGCAACCCGCAAAGGGTCCGGAGCAATGTGCTTTTTCCGGATCCATTGGCCCCAACTACTGAAATCAGCGCACCGGGTAAAAGTTCAAGATTTATTCCCGAGGCGATGGTTTTTTCTGCGTAGCCAATGGAAAGTGCCGAAGTTTTGATGATGGGCTTCATGTTTGCGGCTTTTTTACGAGCAGCCAAATTACGATGGGTGCTCCGATGAGGGAAGTGATGGCATTTATTGGCAGAAGGATATCGGTTCCCGGGAACTGGGTCATGGTATCGCAAAAAAGCAGGACGATGGCCCCAAGTAAGACCGTCGCCGGAAAAAGAACCCTGTGTGAAGCTGTCCCAAATAAAAGCCGGGCCATATGGGGAACTGCCAGGCCAATAAAGGCAATCGGGCCCACAAAGGCAGTTATGCTCCCGGCTAAAATGCTGGTTGACAATATAATGGCCCATCTTGCCAGCCGAATGTCCATGCCAATGCTGGCAGCGTAACGTTCGCCCAGCAGCAGTGAATCGAGTGGTTTAATGCATCTTATCGCGAGTAGGAGTCCAACAATGACCGCCAGCGAAAGGATTGCGACGGATTCCCAGGCGAGGTTGCCCAGGTTTCCAAGCGACCAAAAGGTAAAACGCTGCAGGTCTTCGGCGGGGGCAAAGTAGGTGAGCACTCCGACTATCGCTGCGGTAAAGCTGCCAAACATCAGCCCCACGATCAGGATTGACATCGTTTCGCGCATCCTGGCCGAGACAGCCATCACGGCCAGCAGGACCATCAAACTGCCCAAACAGGAAGCTAAAATTATCCCGCCGGGCGCTGTGAGTACACTTGAAAGTGCCGAAGGCAGCAGTCCCGCCCCCATGATGGAAAAAGCCACACCCAGGCTTGATCCGGAGCTCAGGCCCAAAACATACGGCCCGGCCAACGGATTCCGAAAGAGCGTCTGCATGAGCAAACCGCTAATCGACAGACCGGCACCCGCAAGCAACGCCGCGATTGCCTTGGGAATACGATAATTCTGGATGATGTAAGTCCACGATGGTTTGGACGCATCACCACCGGTAAATACGGAAAATACGTCCCAAGCCGGAATTTGCACCGGCCCCAGCGAAATGTTTGCAATGAAGGCCGCTGCGGCCGCAATTATCAACGACAGGAAGGCGATATTTCTGGAAACCGGCCTCACCTTATCTTTTCAAAAAAGTAAAGTTCGTGCCCCGGAAGCAGATCGGGATGGAGCATCTTGATTACATCGCGCAATACCAGGTCAGGCCTGTTGGGGGCAAGTTCATAATAAATCACCCCACCGCCGGGTCCTTTTCGGAACATATAAACATTGCCCTTGCCAAGCGCACTGAACTCGCGGTAGTGTGGGTTGGATTGAATCATTTCCTGCCGTGTTCCAAATTGTCCCGGCCCAATCCACACCTGCGCGTCGGCGGCTTTTTCCATTACAGTTTCCAGCGGAAGCGACAAACTTCCAGTACCCTGGGTATCTTTCCAAAAATATTCGCCCTGCGCATCCCGGATGAAAAGTGCGCCCCACGATTCGCCGCGCGGGACGTTCCAGCGGGATTCGAACATACCGCCAATCAGGACTGTAGGTTTTGTTTTGGCAGTCAGCGCCAGTTCCCTGGAGGAGTGGTAATCCCGCTCAATATCGTTAAAAAGTGAATCGGCTTTGGATTCAAGTCCGAACAAAGCACCAAAGAATTTGATCCATTCGGCTTTACCCAAGGGGGATTGCTCATTCCAATCGCCGTTGAGAATAACCTTGAGCCCGCTTTTTTCCAACTGCCGAAGCCCGGGATTGTCATTCTCGATGCCAAAGGCCACGATCACGTCAGGCTGGAGGTCTATGGCCACCTCGGTATTGAGCGATTGGTTCGCGCCAAGTTCCCGGATTTTGCCTCCATCGGCCTTTGCCCGAACCTTTTCAGATGAAATGTAATTCAGGTTCGGAAAGCCCACTAAAGTGTTTTCGACCCCCAGCATTTCCAGCGACGGAATATGCGTGGTCGATGTCACGACGATTCGCTTAACCGGCACCTCGATGACCGGATAGGGGAGTTGGGCCGGTAATTTGGCACCGGCTTTTTTGAGTATATAATGGAATTCCTTTGCGGCGCCCGGCCATGGATTGCTGACGGTGACCAATGAGTAGCCATCGCGCGGTTCAATCCTGAGCCCTTTGGCATGCCGCACGGTGTTTACTTCCATGGATGCCGGGCTTGTTTCCTGCTTTTTTCGGGCGCATGAGGCTGCCACAAAAACAAATAGAAAGGCAAGGATGGAATGGGTGAGGCGCATGAAATATTTTCGGCAAATGTATAAAAAGCATCGGGGGTAATCATTATGTGCTATATTTGACACCGGATTTGGTTGCCGTAAAAGCGGCATGAAAAGGGAACCGGGTTAAAATCCCGGGCTGTACCCGCAACTGTAAGCTATAAGACTGTCAAAAACTGCAATCCACTGGTAAAACGGGAAGGAATTTTGACGGGACGCGAGCCAGGAGACCTGCCTTGTCCATTCAATTTAACGCTGCCTTCGGGAACAAAGGCCGGTAATGATGACAAGACGATTCAGTTTTTTACTCCTGTTTTCGTTGTGCGCGCACGCGCAGCAGCCGGCCGTGGCATTGGACGAAATTATAATCGCCGACCGCGCCCTTCGGATGATGCTTGAGTCATCGGCTTCAATTGCAATTCCCGATTCGGTGATAGCGCGCGATGGTCAATCGCTCACACAAATCTTGAAAAACTCCCCGATTTATTTTAAGGAGAACGGTTTTGGAATGGTGTCATCCCCCTCTTTCCGAGGTACCACCGCCCAACAGACCGCCGTGGTATGGAACGGAATCAACGTCAATTCCCAGCTCAACGGCCTGACGGATTTTAATGCGGCAGGCGCCAGGGATTTTGACCGGATCACTGTGCGGGGAGGCGCGCTGGGGACTACTCACGGCAGCAGCGCAATTGGCGGAACGGTGCATTTGGAGAATACGCCCGGTTATGGCATTCCCCTGAAAGCCATGGTTCATGCGGGCTTTGGTTCATTTGACACATCAGAATTCCACGCCCGGGTAACCGGCTCATCCAATCATGTTGCCTACTCTGCATCAGTTTCAAATTTTGCTTCACGAAATGATTACCCGCTTCCATCGGGACGCAAAAATGAAAACGGCCAGGTACACGTCACCTCGGCCAGCGCCGCCGCATCATTCAAATCCGGCCGGCACACGTTCACCTATTATGGTTATTCCAATGTGGCCGACAGGCATTTCGCATTGTTGTTTCCCACTGATCCAAGGTCCCGTTATAAGGATCAGGCGTTTAGGAACATGGTGGAATGGCGTACTAAGACTGGCTGGTTTCATCCGTCTGTCAAGTTGGCGCATTTGCATGAGCAATACGATTTTTTGGAAAACCCCGAATTGGGAGGCCGGGCATTTGGGCAGACGAACTCCTGGATCGGTAGGTTTGAGGGAGCGATGGCGATCAGCGACGCCATATCCCTACATCCGATGCTTGAAAACACGATGATCAGTGCCGATGGTTCTGATGTAGGCAACCCGAGCCGCAATGTACTTGCAACCTCAATTGTAATGCGGCATACCGTCTCTGAAAAGTTCACGTACGGCATATCAGTAAGGCAGGAATCGGCCAGCGACTATCAAAGCCCCTTTCTGTTTTCATTGTCCGGGAAGTTTGCAGTTTCAGGCGCACACGCAATCAAGGGTGGTTTGGCAAAAAGTTTCCGCGCGCCCACTTTCAACGATTTGTATTGGGGCCTGGCCGGGAATGCTGAACTGAAACCCGAGATTTCGCATCAGGTTGAACTGGGCTACGAATATTATTTCAGGGATTTGCAGTTTCAGGCCACCTTGTTCGGCAATCGGATCACCGATATGATCCGATGGATTCCCAATGGCCCGGTTCAATGGGACCCGCTGAATGAGCACCGGGTCATGATTTTCGGGGCAGAATTCGTCGGGACGTTTAAAAAATCGATTGGCAGGCATCGGGTTTTGATAAATGGCCATTATTCCTACACGGTTTCAGAAAATGACGATGACAGGCAATTGATTTACGTACCGCTTCACAAAGGCGCCGTGTCTTTGGATTGGCAACACCGAGGTTTTGTGGCCGATATACAATCGGCGTTCACGGGACTGGTCCATACCCGGACTGACAATAACCCCCGATATGCCTTGCCGGGCTATTCCACCGTGGATTGCCGCTTTGGTTACCGCATTAAAAAATGGACTGCCGCCCTGCTGGTGCGGAACCTGTTTGACAAAAAATACCAGGTGGTGGAACGGAGATACTTTCCCGGCCGCAATTATCTGATCCAGTTAACCTTTAAAACACAATGATGAAAAAATTGATTTTCGGTGCCGCGGCGCTGCTTTTGCTTTCGTGCAATACTGATGATGGGGCCGAGGCTCCGCTGGGAAGCTATGATAATGGAGTGCTGGTCCTGAACGAAGGCGGCGCCGGGACGGTAACTTTTATCAGCAATGATTTGGGATTGGTACGGCAGGACATCTTTGGTTCAGTTAACGGCCCGCAGCAGGATATAGGCCAATATGCACAATCCATTTTTTTTGACGGGGCAAGGGCATTTATCATTTCAAACGGTTCCAATAAGATTACCGTAGTTAACCGCCATACTTTTGAGTATCTGGCCACAATTTCAGCCGGGCTGAGCGTTCCGCGGTACGGTGCGGTGCATGGCTCAAAGGCCTATGTGACCAATATGGCCTCCTTTTTTAGCGATAGTGACGATTACGTAGCGGTCATTGATTTGGATGACCTGACCCTGGAAGCAACCATCCCAATGAACCGTCCGGCCGACAGGATCATCGAGGGAGGGGGCAAAATTTGGGTTGCCAATGGTGCTTTTGGCAGTGGCGATGCCGTAACGGTGATCGATCCGCAGAGCAACCTGGTAACGGGCGTAGTTCAAATGCCCCTTGCGCCGAATTCCCTTGAATTTTACCAGGGGACGGTTTATGTACTCTGCGCCTCGACGGGCCAGGGGGCTTCACTCGTGAGGATAGATGCCCAAAGTCAAATTGTCGGCTCACAGGTATCAATTCCGGAGTTGTATG
>JAEZGB010000160.1 GCA_023437485.1 Bacteroidota bacterium | reverse complement strand
CTTACTACGAAGCTGGCAATACTGCCCCGGTGGGCGTTTTGGCCATGTTTAATGAGGTGACCAATATTTACCACGACCGAAAGGCCCTGGCGGAAAAGGAGCGAAGTTTGCAGCTCGCGGTCGAAATTGGCGATCTGGGGGCGTTCAACATTGACCTGCGAAGCAATACGGTGAGTTATTCGCCGCAGATCATGAAGTGGTTTGGAGTCACCCGATTGAATTTGCCCATTGAAGAACTTTTGCGAAACGTCCACCCCGACGATCGCGCGGTGGCTACCAGCACTTTGGTCACCAAATGGGTGCGCGAACCAAAACACGATATTATTTTCAGGGTCATCCATCAGAAATCAGGCGAAATCTATCACCTGAGATCCATCGGGCAAATCCAGGAGGAAGACGGCGAGCCGGTAACTTTATCGGGAATCATACAGGACATCAGCGCCAGTGTGAAATCAAAGTTTGCACTCGAGCAAAGCGCCCAGCATCTCAAAAGCCTGATTGAGAGCGCGCCGTTTCCCATCGGAGTTTACGTGGGCCGTGAGATGCGGGTCGAAATGGCTAATGAAGCCATCCTCAAGGCCTGGCATCGGGATTCTTCGGTTATTGGCAAATTGTATTCGGAGGTATTACCCGAATTGGAAGGCCAGGGCCCGTATGAGCAGCTCGTCCAGGTTTTTGACACCGGCGTGCCGTTCCATATCAAGAATCAGCACATTCAGCTGCACGATGGCAATGAACTCAAGAGTTATTATTTCAATTACAGTTTTACGCCCTTGTTTGATTCAAGCGGCCAGGTATACGGGGTCATGAATACGGCTGCAGACGTCACTGACCTGAACCTGGCAAAAAAAGCCCTTGAGGTTAGTGAAATGAATTTCAGGGCGATGATCCTGCAGGCCCCGATTGCAATGTGCATGTTGAACGGTCCCGAACTCATTGTCGAAATTGCCAACCAGGGAATGCTGGACGTCTGGGGCAAGACCTCACAAGAGGTAATGAACAAACCGGTTTTTGAGGCGGTGCCCGATGCCGGACGCCAGGGCCTTGAAGAACTCACACAAAAAACCTTCCAGGGAGAGACCGTCACCATGCGTGCGCGGGAACTCAACCTGGTGCGTTTTGGGAAAGAGGAAACTGTTTTCCTGGATTTCGTCTATGAACCCTATCGCGACGGGAGCGGCAACATAGTCGGGATACTGGCCGTGGTGGTTGATGTGACCAGCAACGTGCTATCGACGCGCAAGATTGAAGAGATGGTGCGTGAAAGGACACTTGAACTTGAACTGGCCAACCTGCATCTGCAAAAATCCAACGCCGAACTTGAGCAGTTTGCCTATATCGCATCGCATGACCTGCAGGAACCCTTGCGAAAAATAAGTATGTTCACCGGAATGTTGCAGGCGTCGCTTGGTGAAGTCAACGAACGGGCCCTGTACCATATTGACAGGATAGCGAACGCCGCGAGCAGGATGAGCAACCTGATCAGCGATATCCTGGGTTACTCGCAACTGGCCCGCAAGACCGAAGTATTCAAAAAGACGAAGCTCAGCCGGGTTTTGGATGAAGCCATTGCCGATTTTGATATCGTCCTTGAGGAAAAACGCGGTTTGGTTCGGCGGGATGAGCTTCCGGTGATTGATGCGATACCAAGCCAAATGCTTCAACTTTTTAACAATCTGCTTTCCAATTCGCTCAAATACAGCAAGCCCGATGTGCCGCCGGTTATTGAGATTACCTCGGAAATCATGGACAAGGAACAGGCCGACTCGTATAATCTGCCCAGTTCGGCAAAGGGCTATGCCAAATTGACCTTCACTGACAATGGAATCGGCTTTTCGCAGGAATATGCCGAACGCATTTTCCAGATCTTCCAGCGTCTGCACGGAAAGCAACAATTCCAGGGAACCGGGATCGGATTGGCAATGTGCCGCAAGATTGCCGAAAATCACAACGGTCTCATCTTTGCCTCGAGCCAGGAATCTAAAGGTGCTTCGTTTACGGTCATCCTGCCGGTTTCAC
The DNA here is from genome assembly GCA_023437485.1 of Bacteroidota bacterium. Classification (GTDB taxonomy): domain Bacteria; phylum Bacteroidota; class Bacteroidia; order Flavobacteriales; family Flavobacteriaceae; genus Flavobacterium. The sequence goes on along the minus strand of JAEZGB010000160.1, from coordinate 6,409 downwards.
AAAGCAATAAGAAATGATGACAATCTTTTGTTAATCGGCTAAAATTCGTCAATAATGGAGGTGGGCAATGCGTTTACCCTAAAAACAATTGCCATGAAAGCCAAAATTTTAACCCTTGCCTGCGGCATTTTTATGCTTGCAACCTCCTGCGCCTCTCACTGCAACGCCGATTCATGGCGCAAAAGGCGCTTTGTTGAAAATGTGAAACCGGCCCCGGTTATGGCTCAGCCCGAGGTCAAGGGCTGATCCTGATCCAGATCGCGCAGAATTGCCGAAACGTCTTCTTCGGTAGTGGTCAATTTTGCCTTACAAAATTTGATCAGGTTTGCCGCGCGTTTTACCTTGTGCGCAAGTTCATCCACTGAAATTTCCCCTTGCTCGATTTCGGTTACGATGGCCTGCAGTTCGGCGAATGCACTGGCGTAATTGGTTATATCTTCCATTTTTATGTTGTGGTTCGGCTTTTAATCACGCCTTTGAATAATTGCGTTTCAATTTCGGCTCCTTCAGGCAACTGTGCAGGGTCGCGGATGGCCTGGCCCTGATAACGGGTAATGCTGTAGCCGCGCCTCAGGACGTGTTCTGGATCAAGCGACGCCATCTGGCCTGAAAGGAATGCAAGGTTCTCCCGTCTTGCGATCAATATCCTTCGCGATTCGCGCTGCAGTTTCAATTTTGACGAATCGATATCGGCCGATGCCCTTTCAACCATAAGATTGGCTGCCTTGGCAGTTTGCCCGATGGCAGCTGCAAGTTCGCTGCGATCCATGTTAATTTTCCCTGATGTTTCCCTGGACAGGCCCCGTTGCAATTCCATGATTTTTGCACCCGCGCCCGCGATCGCGCCTCGGGTTGCCGAACGGAACAACTTTGTTTCAGAATCAAAACTCAGTTTTTGCCGGCGCAAAAGGGTTTCGGAACCGGCTGCAATGCTTCGCCCGAACTGGACCAGCGGCTGAGCGGTTTGATGGATCCGCTGGATCAATGTTTCGGCCAGTTTGGTCGGGGTGATGGCATAGCTGTGCGCCACCATTTCGCTGGCGGTCAGATTCGTCGCGTGCCCAATGCCCGAAAGCACCGGAATCGGGAAAGATGCAATCGCGCTGGCAATCCTGTAATCGTTGTAAACTGACAAGCCCACATCGCCGCCGCCACCTCTGATGATGGCCACCACATCAAAATGTTGGATCGCTTTGCTGATCCGCGCAAGTTGCCCTGTGATGCCTTCAACCGCTTTTTCGCCCTGCAAAATCGACGGGAATAACATGTGAAAAAACTTGTAATTCCAGGGATTTTGGTCAATGACGCTTAAAAAATCGGCATATCCCTTACTGGTTTCAACCGAAATTACCGCGATCCGTTGCGGCAATAACGGCAGCCGCAGTTTTTTGTTGGCTTCAAGCAGGCCAAGCTTGCTAAGTTTTTCAAGGGTTTCTTTCTTTTCGCGTTCCAGATCGCCCAGGGTAAAAGCTGGATCGATTTCAAGGATGTTCAGCGAAATCCCATGGACCGGGTCAAAATTGATCCTTGCCCTGAACATGATTTTAATCCCGTCGCGCAAAGGCTCGTTCAGTAATTTTTTGAAAAGTTCGTTTGCCTTTCGGTATTCGTCCCGCCACAGAGTCGAATTCACCTGCGCGATGACTTTGCCGTCCTGCTTTTCCACCAGTTCGGGGTAGCAATGCCCGGAATGGCTGTAGTGGTTGAGTTTGTTCATTTCGGCACGCACCCAAAACGCGCTGGTATAGCGCGTGGCAAGTGTCTTCCGAACACTTTGCATCACCTGGAGAAGCGAAAAAACAGGTTGGTCCATGGCACGAATGTAAGCCAATATCTCGAATCAGGAAATGGCTTCTTTGGAAACCATCAGCAGCCGGGAAAGCAAGGACCGGACCGCCTGCGGGTCCTGGACATAATAGCCGGCGCAACTTTCGGCACGCCCCACTTTGATGGTATAGGCGTAGGAGGGAAGCGCGCCAAACATGAATTCATCGGTGCGGTCATCGCCAATGGCCAGGATAAAATCATAACTTTTTCCAGCCAGCAAACGTGTTGCGGCCCGGCCTTTTGAAATGGCACTGCTCTTGACCTCAAGTACTTTGTGGCCATCCAGGATGGAAAGGCCGTTATCGGCTATCAGCCCCATGAGCACTGTGCGGAGTTCCCGTACCCTGATTTCGGCCAGGTCATTATCGGCACGCCTGAAGTGAAAGGCGACCGAAAATTCTTTTTCTTCAAGGAAAGCTCCCGGCGTGCGGTCAACAAAATGTTCAATCACCGGCCGCACGTTGTCTTTCCACGACGAATCAAGGAATTCCAGTTCTTCCCATTGTTCGCGCCTGATCCAAACCCCGTGATCCGTTACCAGTGAAACGGGGGGCTCAAACCAATGCTCCAGCAACGCGCGCCCCCGTCCGCTGACGATCGCAAGTTCGGTGGCCGGGTCAAGCGAAAGATTTTTGATCATTGCCCGAAGTTCCGCATCGGGAATTGCCTGTTCAGGGTCATTGTCAAAATTGACCAGAGTCCCGTCGTAATCGAGCATCAGGATTCTTGAACCGGATCTCGAAAATGCTTCGACAAGTTCATCGGTAGCCTGATGGTCCAAAAATTTGCAGGCGGGCGATTCCTGAGCATGTCCCGATTTTGACAGTGAATTCATAAAATCGGCTGCCCATTGGTTGACGTCATAGCGGGCAAGCCTTTTTTGCATGGCCCGCATCCGTTCCTTTTGTTGGCTAACCGGCATCTGAACGGCGGTAGCCAATACCTGTGCAAACTGTTCCGAATTGTTGGGGTTGATCAAAAGCGCTTCATGCATCTCGCTTGCCGCTCCGGCCATTTCGCTTAATATCAGCACCCCATCATGCTTCACACGGGTGGCGACATATTCCTTGGCGACAAGGTTCATTCCGTCGCGCAGGGGCGAGATCAACGCCACATGACTCGAGGTATACAGGTCAATCAGGTCATTGAAGGGCATCGACCGGTAAAAATACCAGATGGGAGTCCAGTCAACGGTGGCAAACTTTCCGTTGATCCGGCCCACAAGTTCGTCGGTTTCGCGTTTGAGCTTCCGGTACTGGGGCACATTGGTACGCGAAGGAACCACCAGCATGACCAGCCGCACCTTTTCGCGGAATTGCGGATAACGGTCCAGAAAATACTCAAAAGCCCGGATCCGTTCGGGAATACCTTTGGAGTAGTCCATCCGGTCAATGGAGAGTACCAGTTTCCGGTCGGGGTATTGATCGCGGTGTTCGTGCAGTTTCTCCCAAAGTTCCGATCTTTCGCCGGCCTGAAGATTCTCCTGTTCCAATGCGGCCTGTTGGAATTTTTGGTAGTCGATGCCCATCGGGAAACAGTCGGCACGTGCGGTCCGCCCATCCAGCACCACATCGTTGAACTTGATCTCATGGCCCAGGACGCGGCGCACCGATTCCAGGAAATGTTGGGCGTAATCATAAGTGTGAAACCCAATCAGGCCCGCACCCAAAATGCCCTGCAGCAATTCTTCGCGCCATGGAAATGTTCGGAAAATCTCAAACGATGGAAAGGGGATGTGCAAAAACAGCCCGATGGTCAGCGTGGGAATGGCCTCGCGCAGCATTTGCGGCACCAGCAATAATTGATAATCGTGGACCCAGACAACATCGTCGGGGCCGGCGTGGTTGAGCACCTCGCGCGCAAATTTCATATTGACCTCCACATAGCGTTCCCACTGGCCGGGATAGTATCGGGTGTATTGTAAAAAATAATGGAATAAAGGCCAGAGGGCATTATTGCTGAATCCCAGGTACACATCTTCGATGTCACGGCTGGTGAGCGGTACGGGAACACACCTGCGGCGGGATGTCTCAAGTCGTACCTGTTCTAAAAAAGAGGCGTCGGTCCTGTCCTGCGGCAATCCCGTCCATCCAATCCAAAGGCTGTCGCCCTGCTCGTGAATTGATTTGAGACCGGTGGCCAGCCCTCCCACGCTGGGGGTAATCTCCGGCTTGTTGTCGGTTGTTTTAACTTCAAAAGGAAGCCGGTTGGAAACGAGTATTGTTTTCTTCATGATTGGCGTATAATTATTCGGCTTTTTGTAAATTTAAGAAAATATGGCCAAACGGCCCGTAAATACTCAATATGGAAAACCTGGATTACGGAATCATTGGAAATTGCAGGAGCGCGGCGCTCATCTCAAAATACGGATCGATTGACTGGTGCTGCCTCCCGGAATTTGATAGTTCATCGGTTTTTGCCAAGATTCTGGACAACGAGTTTGGCGGAAGCTTCAGCATTGAAGCCACAGGTTATTCTGTCAGCCAATCTTACCTGGGGCACACCAGCATTTTGGTCACGCGTTTTGAGGACGGTGACAATTGCTTTGAAATCCGCGATTTTATGCCGCGATACCTACGTGAGGACGGTACATCGCACTCGCCTCCGGAAATCATTCGGTATGTGAGGCTGCTCAGGGGAACGCCGGCCTTCAGCGTCAAGTATGACCCGAAACTGGAATACGCGCTCAATCCTACCAAAACGCATGTAAAAAGCGATTTCATCGTCAGCCTCACAGACACGGCAAGATTTGATACGCTTTATCTTTACAGTAGTTTTTCTCCTGAAGACATCGCCTCGGGAAATACTATCGTGCTGGAATCGGACGGATTTTTCCTGGTGAGCTATAACGAGAAAATTTTCAGGCCAACACTGGAAAACGCCCGTCTGGACTTTGAACGCACCAAGGTATATTGGATGAACTGGTCTGGCAAGACCCCGACTTATCAAAAGTACAGCGAGCAGATCAAGCGCAGTGCCATTACGTTAAAATTACTATCCTATGAAAAAACCGGTGCCATACTGGCGGCGGCCACCACATCTTTGCCTGAAACCATTGGCGAGGTTAGAAACTGGGACTACCGATTTTGTTGGGTCCGCGACGCCTCGATGGTAATCAAGGTTGTTTCCGGGCTGGGGCACAAGCAGATGGCGCGCAATTATCTGCAATTCATCGTGGACCTGATCCCGGATAAGGATGAGAAGCTGCAAATTATGTACGGCATCAACAAGGAAAAAATCCTGACCGAGGAAATCCTGGAACACCTTTCAGGTTATGAAGGTTCGCGGCCAGTGCGCATAGGGAACGCTGCCTATACCCAGCGCCAGAACGACATCTACGGAATCCTTATGGACGTGATCCATCAACAATTCACCATTTTTACCACCGGGATAGAGAATGGTGAAGATTTGTGGAACATCACCAAGGGGATTGTCTGGGTGGTGTCGCAACACTGGCAGGAACCCGACAAGGGCATCTGGGAATTCCGGACCGAGGAGCGCCATTTCACATTTTCAAAAGTGCTTTGCTGGACAGCGATAGACCGTGCGGTCAAGGTGGCGCAAATTCTGGGCAAAAACCGGAAAGCCGAAAAATGGGCAGCACTTGCCGATGTCATCCGCGATGAGATCCATCAAAAAGCCTGGAACCCCGCCGTTGGCGCCTTTACCCAATCTTACGGTTCAGCCGATCTGGACGCATCAGTATTGCTGATGGAAACTTACGGGTTTATCGAGCCGAACGATGAACGCTTTGTTTCGACGGTGCGCGCGATTGGCCGCGAACTCAGTAATGACGGCTTGTTGTACCGATACAAGAATCGCGATGATTTCGGGCTGCCGTCATCGTCTTTTACCATCTGCACCTTCTGGTATATCAACAGTTTGTACAAAATTGGGGACAGGCGGCTTGCCGAAGCCCATTTCAACCGGCTTTTATCCTATTCCAACCACCTCGGCCTCTTTAGTGAAGACCTGGATTTCAAGACCAAACGCCTTTTAGGGAACTTTCCGCAGGCCTATTCGCACCTGGCGCTTGTTGAAACCGCAATCACGCTTTCCAGCCTTGCCCCTGAAGAGGAGGTGTTGGGCGCGCTGGGGCAGGATCAATAATCTTCGCAGGAACTTTTTAGCCTGCGCGAAATTGCCGATATTTGCAAACCTAAATTAATGTATGGGTATCAATAAAAATACGATCCTTGGCTGGGCGAGCTTCGTGATGTTCATAATGGGGCTGTTGCTCATCGGGTTGGGCGCGTTCCGTTACAACGAGGTGGCCGGCTGGGGGTTTGCCGCTGTGGGGGTGGGCTTTTTGGCCAACGGGTGGGTGTTCAGTTCGTTGAAAGGCAGGCTGTGAGAATTATAAATTTTAAATTTTAAATTTTGAATGGGAGGCGACCTCAAGATTAAGTTATCTTGTCATTCAAAGTATTTAAAATTACAGATTGCCGTCCGAAACCAATCGAATAACGCAATGAAGTTTAGAGTCTAAAATTACCTCCGATGCCCGTTCAGTTCGGCTGACGCCTCAGGTAAAAATTCTAAATCAGTCTATTAAAATCTAAAAGCTTTTCAATTAACGAAC
>JAEZGB010000121.1 GCA_023437485.1 Bacteroidota bacterium | reverse complement strand
CGTTCATTCGATGGAAGATAACGCCGATTTGGTACACCACGTCCTGGCCGCGCTCAAAATCAGGCGTGCAATCTTCATCGGACACTCCATGGGTGGTTATGTTGCGCTTGCCCTTGCCGAACATTTTCCTGAGATGGTCCGCGGCATCGCCCTTGTCAATTCCACGTCGCGCCCGGACAGCGAGGAGCGAAAGGCCAACCGCGAACGGGCAATCAAGGCGGTGAAGGAAAATCACGAGACGTTTGTGAGGATGTCAATCGCGAATCTTTTTAGCGAAGGCAACCGCGAGCGATTATCGGCCGAAATCGAAGCCGTGAAACAGGAAGCGCTCAAAACGCCGCTACAGGGAATCGTGGCCTCGCTCGAGGGCATGAAGATTCGCAACGACCGCGAAGCATTGCTTCATTTTGGCCCTTATCCGATCATGCTTGTTTTGGGCGAAAAGGATCCTGTTTTGGATTTTAATGACGCCATTGATCAGGCCGAGGGAACCCGCGTGGAAGTGGTAACCTTCCCTGACGGACACATGAGCCCGATCGAAAATCGCAAAGAACTCACTTTGGCCTTGCGCGAATTTTTCAGGAAAACTTAATTTGTTTTTCCTCGAAATCAGCATTGGAATCAAGGATTTCGGCCAAAAGCGTCAGCATCGCCCCGCAGAAATCATCAAGTGTTTCAGTTGTGATCATCTGGTTTTTCTCCTTTCCTGACTCGAAAGTGAAGGGCATATAACCTTCGCGCATATTTTTAAATGAAATAATTCCGGCGGTGAGTTGCGGTGGATGCGCCTTTTCACAGAACATGTACGAGTAAGCCAACACCTGGATGATCTTGTCGTTTTTGGAATCGATCAGCTGGCCCCAATCCTTGAGCTTCAGGTTTCGGGCGTCAACACGGCCGGTTTTATAGTCGATGATACGCGTAACGCCGTTGCGGATGTCAATCCTGTCAACATTACCCGCAATCCTTACCGGATAGGGTAAAGACATATTCTCCAGCGTCCGACCATAATTGGTTTCAAGCGCAATGATCTGAATTTCGGCACCCTGGCGAATATCGTCAAGTTCCATGCGCAGAAAATTGAGCACATGGCGCTTGGCAACCTCAAATGCCAGGAAATTCCTGCCTTTTCGAATTTCGCCTTCGCGATAAACATTCTTAAATTGGCGCAAAACCTCGCCTGGTGATTCCTTGATTGCCCACTCCAGGCCCTCAATGGTAATCAGCCCGCCAATAAACGGGTTGTACAGTTCTTTGAGGGTTTCGTGAATGATGGTTCCCAGCGTATTGACCGCAATTGATTCCTCGACATCTTCGGTTTCGCGAATGCGCAGGATTTTGCGGTAATAAAAATCAATCGGGTTGCGAATATATGATGTGAGTGCCGAGGGCGAAAATCCGTCAACCGCAATCTGTGCCAGCCGTTCCATTACCAACGGAGTCTTTTTGACAACCAACGGCCGTGAAGCAATTGCGGGCACAGCTGCGGCATAGGTAGATTTGACCAAAGTATGTGCCGGTTGTTTTTCAACTTCCAATTGGGTAATGAAACGGCTTTTCTCGCCGCCGTCAAAACCTTCGCTATCATTGTTGTACAACAAATATATCTGTGTTGCCCGCTGGAGCAAATGGTAAAAATGGTAAGTGTAAACCGCATCCTTTTCTTTGTAGGTTGGAAGGTTCAGTTCACGCTTGAGGTCATTCGGGATGAATGAATTCCCTGACTTTCCTGCCGGTAGTTTGCCCTCGTTCATTGAAAGCACAACCACGTTCTCAAAATCCAAAACACGGCTCTCAAGGATGCCCATGATTTGCAGCCCTTCCAACGGCTCACCTTCAAAGGATACTTCGGCAAGTTCGGCGGCCTGACGGTACATGGAAAACAGCATATCGGCATCCAGTAAATCGGCATACGGCCCGATAGCATTCATCAGGCGGTTGACCATTTGGTGCGCCGCGTGCAAAAAGGCCAGTGTTACGCGTCCCGATTCGTCGTCGGGTATCTCGGCACGGATCGTCTGGATGATGGCAGAAATCGTGGTAAGAATATCTAGCGCGCCGGAATTCCACTTCGAAAAAATTAGTCCCGGAACAGTGCCTGTCTCAATCCCAAAGTTCATCAGGGTGGAGTGCGGAATAAACGAATAATTGTTTTGGATGATATCCGCCGCAACCGCCCGTACGCCCGGATATCGGCTCACCATGGGGTGCGAAAGGATATCGGTTACATCTTTGTGGTACAGCACATAGCCCTCACCACTTCTCTTGAGCGCGGCCGTGTGCATCCTGAACATTTTGGCAATAAGTACCTGAGCGGGATTGTTCTTCCCTGGCAATCCCATCGTTATATTGAGCGGACCGGTGTGCCCGGGCAGTGCGTGAAGCAATGGTACAAGAAGTTGTTCATCGCCCAGAACTATGGCAGTCCGGCTCATATTGGCACCCTGTTGCAGCAATTTTTCAATGATTGAACCCGCTATTCGGGCCTGTCCGATGGATTTTGCGGTACCGATGACCTCGATGTTTTTGGGCTGCGAGAAATTGTCAAACACCCATTTAAAATCATGGCTTTTGTAGTAACTCCAATTGCCCTTGATCCGCGAGAGGAACAAACCGGCCCCGTGCAGTTCATCCTTGAGAAAAGTTTTGTCGGCATCCCAATACGCCTGGGCGCCCTCGGCCAAAAAGTGTTTGAAAATCTGTTCCTCGGCGGCATTAAGCGCATTGAAACCGGCAAAAATAAGTTTCCGATTAAGTTGCGAGTGCGCCAGGTTGGAAACTGCCCTTCGGTAAATCAAGCCCTGATATCCCGCGCCCAATTCATTCAGGTGCTTTTGGAGCGCGTTGTAATATATCGGGAGCATCTTCCAGAAATCCACATATTGTTTTACAAGACCCAGTGGCTGCTCATCCTGGCCCCACCGGCGGATATCCTCAATGTCCTGCAAATATTTAAGAACATGCTTAGGGTCAATCAGGTATCGGTCAATTTCATTGAAATCCTGCAACAATGTCTTGGCCCAGTTGGAAAACACATCAAAAGATTGCTTGTCGGCCCCGGTATGCAACGAACTGTAAACATTGTAAAATTCAAAATGCAATTCAGTGGGGTCCATTGACCGAATTCCGGCCAGTTCACTGACAAAATCTTCAATGTTGGTGATTTTTGGCGCGAATATATTAGTAGTTGCCTGCCGTCTGATGGCCTCAGTAAGAAAAACCTTTGCGCGCCTGCTGGGCAAAACCACCTCAACCCTGTGAAGGTCATCGGGGTGATCAAGTAACAGTTGGCCGGCAAGGCGGTCGAGGAAGGTTTGGTTTGGCATAGTGTGATGGCGTCGGCTAAAAATAAAAAAAACGCCCCGATAAAATCGAGGCGCTTTCTATTATATTTCGTTCTAAACTTATTCCTTGATTAGTTTAACCTCAACACGACGGTTGTTGGCTTTACCTTTCGCGGTTTTGTTAGTGTCGATTGGTTTGGTCTCACCGTAACCGGCTGACTGTAGCCTGTCGGCAGCAATACCGTTTTCAATCAGGTAGTTGCGAACAGCAGCAGCCCTGTTCTCTGAAAGCGTTTGGTTAAGCGCGTTGCTTCCGTCGCTGTCAGTGTGACCTTCAATCATAAACCTTGAACCAGGGAATTCCTGAAGGATTTCAGTGATTGCCTTGAGAACCGGCATAGTCTCAGCCTTAAAAGTTGACTTACCGCTGTTGAACAGGATAGTCTTGGCGTAAGCGTTCAATTTCTTGATCTGCTCCTCAGTGATTTCAGGACAGCCCATATTGGCAGCCGTTCCTTTAACATCTGGACAACGGTCGTCTTTGTCAAGAACTCCATCACCATCAGTGTCAGGCCATGGACATCCGCCATTTTCAGCAGGGCCTTTTTCAGTAGGGCACTTGTCAGAAGCATCGGTTACACCGTCACCGTCAGTGTCAGGGCATCCGTTCATTGACTTCAGACCGGCAACATCCGGACATGCATCGTCTTTGTCAGCTACACCATCACCATCGGTATCAGGGCATCCGTTGAATTCAGCCAGACCGGCAACATCCGGGCAAAGGTCATCGCGATCGATGATTTTGTCACCATCAGTATCAGGACATCCATTGAATTCTTTTAGTCCTGCTTCTTCCGGACATGCATCGTCTTTATCATAGATTCCGTCACCGTCAGTATCCTTACCGCCAAACTTGAATGTCAGACCAAGGAAGTGCTGCATGTGGGTTGGGAATTCATAACGATTGTCTTCAAATGTATACTTGTATGTAGATTTCCATGAAAGACCAACAGTCTCTGAAAACCAGAAAGCAAGGCCAAGTCCACCGTTAACAGTTCCCGCGCTGGCATCGTCGCCCAACCAGGTGTAACCACCACCCAGGTGAAGGGAAGGGTCAAACCACTTTGAACCGATAGCTTCCATGAAACTGTATCCGATAGCTCCATCAAGAGCGTAGTAATTCAGGTCACCAGGATTGGTCACCATATAGTCAGTGCTGCGGTCATTGACAAAACGGGTAATCTTGTTGATAGATCCCGTCACACCAAATGTAAAGCCCGATCCCACGTAGCGGTTAACGTTAAGATACGATACTGAAGGAAGAATGTTCCAATTGTCTTTAGCATTGAAGAAGTTCGAAAACTGGTCCTCCACACTAGATGCCGCACTGATACGGGTATCAACGGCATTCACCCCGAACGTTACCGCCCATTTGTTATTGCTGTCCTGAGCCTGTACACCCAGTCCTGCAAACAGACAAACTGCAGCAACAATTTTGTTAAGATGTTTCATACTTGATTTTAGTTTTAGTTACAAAGTTATGAACAAAAGTAATGTGTTAAATTTTAACAGCAAAGTCAAATGTTAAAAAAATAACATAATTTTAGACTTATTATGGCCGTAAGAGCCCGAGTTTACTGCCTGTTTCAACAAATGCGGCAATGGCTTTATCAAGGTGTTCCCGGGTGTGTGCAGCGCTTAATTGAACCCGTATCCTAGCCTTGCCTTTTGGCACCACAGGAAAGAAAAACCCTATAACATAAATGCCTTTTTTAAGCAGTTCGTCGGCCATTTGCTGGGCGAGTTTTGCATCGTAAAGCATAACCGGTACAATGGCCGAATCACCGTCGATGATGTCAAATCCTGCCTTGATCATGGCTTTTTTGAAATAGGCTGTATTTTCCTCGAGTTTGTCGCGGAGCGAAGTATCGTGTTCCAAAAGCTCAAAAACCTTTATGGACGCGCCCACAATTGCCGGCGCCAGTGAATTTGAGAACAGGTAAGGCCTTGAGCGTTGCCGGAGCATTTCAATGATTTCCTTCTTGCCAGTGGTGTATCCGCCCATCGCGCCTCCCAGGGCCTTGCCCAGTGTCCCGGTGATGATGTCTACCCGTCCCATTACGCCTTTAGCTTCGGGCGTACCTTTGCCGGTGGCCCCGATGAACCCTGCGGCATGGCATTCGTCAATCATCACCAGCGCATCGTATTTGTCGGCCAGGTCACAAATCTTATCAAGAGGGGCAACCAGCCCGTCCATGGAGAATACCCCATCAGTGACAATAATCTTAAAACGCGCGCCGGCTGCATTCGCTTTTTGGAGCTGCTCTTCCAGATCAGACATATTGCTGTTCTCATAGCGGTACCGCATGGCCTTGCAAAGCCTGACGCCGTCAATTATCGAAGCATGGTTCAATGAGTCGGAGATAATGGCGTCCTGCTGGTCAAAAAGCGGCTCAAAAACGCCGCCATTGGCATCAAAAGCCGCCGCATAAAGAATGGTATCCTCGGTTCCATAAAAGTCGGCGATGGTTTGCTCAAGCTTTTTATGGATGTCCTGGGTTCCGCAGATAAACCGGACCGATGACATCCCAAAGCCGTGAGAATCCATTGTGTCTTTCGCAGCCTGGATCACTTCGGGATGGGAAGACAGACCAAGATAGTTGTTGGCGCAAAAATTCAGTACCGTTTCGCCAGTTGAAATTGTAATTTCCGGACCCTGTGCCGAGGTGATAATCCGTTCCTTTTTAAAAAGGCCGTTGTGCTCGATTTCAGCGAGTTCGGCCTGCAAATGTTCTTTCAATTTTCCGTACATATCAAGTTAAGTTGTTCTGCAAATTTATGACATTAACCACGCGGCCGGTATAAACCAGCACCTTTTTGACAACGTTGTAACCCATCCCCGTAATGGCCCGTTCATAATCGGCCAGCTGGTCCACGTAGGAATCGCGGTGCGCCCCGGTTTTGTAATCCATGAGCAGCACATTGCGGTTTGGTGTGAGCACCATCCGGTCAGGTTTGACGTTTCGGTCACCTGGCCTGATGATCGCCTGTTCATTTAGCACGGTATTGCCCGGCGCAAAAAATTCCGCAAGATCCGGATGATGGACAATGGTTGATAGGGTATGCTTTACCAGTGGCAGCTGTTCCCCGGTGAAAATACCTTTTGAAAGTGCCGATGCAACCGCTTGGTCAATATCGTCAGCGGTTTCTACCATCGCCATCAGCTCATGGACCACGTTTCCAAATTCAATGGCGTCCTGCTGAAGGGTTCCCCACATCATCGCGGCCTTGCCCGATATCCGGATGTGGGAAAATTCCAGCGAACGCGCAACCGGTTTTATCGTGACGGGCCGCTCACCATCTTCTACAGCTTCAAACGGGCCTTGCGCCTGACCAAATTCATAATAGCGGCGTTCGGGATCAAAAAGCCCTTTTTGCCGAAGGTAATTGATAAAAAAAGTCGACATCCTTCCGGTGCAGGCCTCGCCGTCCTTGGTGAGGTGCAGCCCGGAGATCACATGGAGCTGCTGTTCGGCGCGCGTCATGGCCACATACAAAATGTTGACGTTATCCAAAAGCTCCTCCTGCTCGCGCTGATGATAGTCCCTGGCGGCGGCTTCGCCAAATTCCGTAACCTGCCGATTCTTGTCAACAAGCACCCGTGGCAGCCCGACCGAGGCCTCGTCGGCGTCAAGCCAAATTTTCTCACGTGGTTTTTTGGAGTAATTCTCGTCGGCAAAAGGCAAAATCACCACCGGAAATTCAAGGCCCTTTGACTTATGGATGGTCATGACCCGCACTGATTCCCGGCTTTCGGGCGATGGTATGCTGTGCTTGGATCCGGTTCGATCCCAGTAATCGAGAAAGTCAGTAATTCCAGATTGGTACCGAAGGTCCCTTTCAAGGACGATGTCCAAAAAATGTTGCGCATATCCTTCAGACGCACGATCGGGAAGGAAGACCCGGACAATTTCCTCGGCGGTTTCATACAATGACTTTCGGCGCGCCGATGAAAATGAAAATGCGTAACCCATTTCGGCGAGCCAGCTTTCCAGTTGGGACTCTGTAAGGTCCAATCCCCGGTATGCAAAGTCGTGCAACGGCATTTTGACGTCCTCGGCCAAGTATAATAAAAAGGCGGCCCTGGATTCCAGGTCGGCGGGATTGCGCACGCACCTGAGCACGTTCACTATGAACCGCACATCGGACGAATTTGCCAGGGCGAGGGTTTCAGATGAGATAATCGAAATTCCCTGTTCGATGAGCCCGGCTGCCACCAATTCACTCTGTTCGCGCTTGCGGGTCAGGATCGCGATATCGCCAAACTCAAAACCCAACCGGCGGCATTGCAGCACCCGGTCAATGGTTTCGCGCACATAACGTTCAGAATTGGTCAGAGGCTCATCTTCCTCCTCATCATTGGAATCAGGCACGATGAACTTCACCGACACCTGCCCACCCTGCTTGCCGGTGTCTTTTTGCCGGCATTGGTTGGCGTAAAGCTCCCGGTAATCCGGATGGTCAAAAATGGGGGCCAGCACCTCAAAGAAATCATTGTTGAAATGGATTATCCCGCACAGGCTTCGCCAATTGGTGTCCAATGAAAACTTTTTAAAATCTTTATTGTTGAAGTTGTGCTGCTCTTTGGACAACGCGATGAACTGCTCGGCCTTTCCGCCGCGAAACCTGTAAATGGATTGCTTGGGGTCGCCAACAATGAGCAACGTTCCCGCGACACCGTCAACCTCCGAGGAGGTCGCGTTGTCTATAAGGGGAAACAGGTTTTCCCATTGCATCAAGGATGTGTCCTGGAATTCATCGATAAAAAAATGGCGGTAGCGCTCTCCGATCCGCTCATAAATGAACGGCGCGGGCTGGTTCTTGATTTGTTCGTGAATGATCCGGTTGAATTCGGAAATTGACAAAACCTGATGCTCCTGCTGAATTCGTTTGATTTCGGATCCCAGAGTGCTCAAAAGTGAAAGCGGCGTGAGGTTTTTGAGAAATGCGCCGTAAAAATCACGACGGTTGTACTGGTCGTAGATTTCACCTGCCTGTCGAATCAGTTCAGGAATCAATTTCTCGATGACATCGGCATCAGGGACCCCCTTTTTTACGCGGATATCGTCAGGTGATAAATATTTTTTTGTCTTCCCGTTAAAGCGCTTTTCGGCAATTGACTGAAGGTGTTTGGGAAAGTAGCTCCCGTAAAATGATGCATGGTCAACCCCATGTTTTTCCAGCATTGCCAAAATAGCCATCGCACGGTCAACGCAATCCTGATCCACGCACTGGACCGCCTCCCGCAGTTTGTTTCGGATTTCAAGGAATTCCTCAGCCGATTTGGCACCGAGGGTCGCGATCTCGGCGGCATTCACTTCATTAATGGCGAGTTTGCCGGTTTCCATCATCTCGCGCGTGATGTCCCAACTTTTGTCATCGTCAGTTTTTTCCATGGTAAAATCAACCAGGATTCGAGTGAGGACGGGATCCTCGCCCGCCTTGGCGATAAGGGCGTCCACGGCCTCCTGCAAAAGCCCGTCAGTATCAATCGACACGTCAAAACCGGCAGGCAGGTTAAGTTCGTGGGCAAATGACCGAATGACGCGGTGGGTAAATTTATCAATCGTCGAAATATCAAACGCAGCGTAATTGTGGATGATGTTGCGGATGATTCGCTTTGCTTTGGCCCGTATCGCTGCGGGACTTAGGCCGGTAACTGCAGCAAGGTCATTTACCAGGGCCAGGGTCTTGGCATCTTCTTTATTGGTGGCGATGGATGACAGGCTGCTCACCACCCGGGTCTTCATTTCATTGACCGCCTTATTGGTAAAAGTGATGGCCAGGATGGACCTGTAGGCATCGTCTTTTTCAGCCGAGAGGATAATGGCAAGATATTGCCTGACCAGGGTGTAGGTTTTACCCGAACCGGCCGAGGCGTCATAAAGTGAAAAGGCAGGGCTTGTCATGTAGAAAACCGGTGGTTTTGGATAATTATGCCGGCCATCCAAAGTTAATTTTTTAAATTTGATAAATATTATCAAACCTAAAATCAATCACTATGGCATTTGAATTACCTTCTTTACCGTATGCGTATGACGCGCTTGAACCGCACATTGATGCCCGCACCATGGAAATCCACCATACCAAGCACCACAATGCCTACACTACAAATCTCAACGCTGCAATTAGCGGAACTGACCTGGAAGGAAAAACTATTGAGAACATCCTGATCAATCTTGACATGAAAAATGCCGCGCTGCGCAATAATGGCGGCGGCTATTACAACCACAATCTTTTTTGGAAAGTCATGTCGCCAAACGGCGGCGGCGAGCCCAGTGGAGAATTGGCTGAGGCCATCGACAATAATTTTGGCAGTTTTGCCGAATTTAAGGCAAAATTTTCAAAAGCCGGTGCGGGGCAATTTGGATCCGGATGGGCCTGGCTTTGCGTTCACAAAGGCGGGAAGCTCGACATCTGCGGGACCCCAAACCAGGACAATCCCCTGATGCCCGACGTGGGTTGCGGCGGTACGCCAATCCTGGGCATGGATGTTTGGGAACACGCCTATTACCTTAACTATCAGAACAGACGCCCGGATTATATTGAAGCGTTTTTCAATGTTATCAATTGGGAAGAAGTGGCCCGGCGCTACGCGATGGACAAATAACACTCTACATAAAAAAAATAAAGCGGCCCTGGAGCCGCTTTTTTTATACTGATTGTCAACTGGTTACAAAATAAAAAAGGTGAAAGAAAACTTTCACCCTTTTTGCCCCAAATCTACCATAAACTT
>JAEZGB010000120.1 GCA_023437485.1 Bacteroidota bacterium | reverse complement strand
GTCAACGCCTTTGCCTATGACCTTCAGGCCGCGTGTTCCAGTTTCCTTTACGGAATGTCAACCGCCGCCGCTTACATTGAATCCGGCCGTTACAAAAAAGTGCTTTTGATCGGAGCCGATAAAATGTCTTCGATAATTGATTATACTGACCGCGCCACGTGCATCATCTTTGGGGATGGGGCTGGCGCGGTTCTTTTTGAACCCAATACCGATGGGCTTGGGTTGCGCGACGAGTTCCTGCGTTCCGACGGCATTGGTCGCGAGTATCTCAAGATTGATGCGGGAGGTTCTATATTGCCGGCATCGGCCGAAACCGTTGCAAACCGTCAGCATTATGTATTCCAGGACGGGAAAACCGTGTTTAAGTACGCCGTGACCGGAATGGCCGATGTTAGCGAGAAAATCATGCAACGAAACGGGCTTACCCGGGAATCAGTTGATTGGTTGCTGGCGCACCAGGCCAACAAGCGCATTATCGACGCCACCGCCCAGCGAATGGAACTGGATGATGAAAAGGTACTGGTCAACATCCACCGTTATGGCAATACCACATCGGCCACTTTGCCGTTATTAATGCATGATTTTGAAGATAAGTTCAAAAAAGGCGACAACCTGATCTTTGCTGCTTTTGGCGGCGGGTTCACCTGGGGCGCCATCTACTTGAAATGGGCTTACGATAAAAAATAACCAATCAGTAAATACTCTATTATGGATATCAGGGAAATTCAGAACCTTATCAAGTTTGTCGCCAAGTCCGGCGCAACCGAAGTGAAACTGGAAATGGATGATTTCAAGATCACGATCAAAACCACTACCGAGGCAGGCGCACCCGAGTACTCATATGTACAGCAGGCTCCCGTGATGCAACAGCCCGCCGTTCAGATGCCAGCGGCTCCACAAGCGGCCCCCGCGCAACCGGCAGCAGCTCCTGCGGCAATTGACGATTCAAAATACATTACCATTAAATCACCCATCATCGGTACTTTCTATCGCAAGCCGTCGCCTGACAAGCCGGTTTTTGTCGAGGTTGGAAGCACGATTGCCAAAGGCGATGTCCTTTGCGTGATAGAGGCGATGAAACTTTTCAACGAAATCGAATCAGAATACGCCGGTAAAATCGTAAAAATACTGGTTGACGACATGTCACCGGTGGAATTCGATCAGCCATTGTTTTTGATCGAGCCAAATTAATTTGTTGATTTGAATCTGAGCCGGCCACCTTCATGTGATCTGCATTTTCAAATTTTCAACTTCACTCGAGCCCAAAAGGCGAACGGAGCGAAGCTAAATTTCAAATCTTCGATTTATGTTCAAAAAAATACTCATTGCCAACAGGGGCGAAATCGCCTTGCGGGTTATCAGGACCTGCCGAGAAATGGGCATCAAGACCGTTGCGGTTTATTCTACCGCCGATGCTGAAAGCCTTCACGTAAGGTTTGCCGACGAGGCCGTGTGCATCGGTCCCCCGCCAAGCAACCTGTCATACCTAAAAATGTCAAACATCATCGCCGCGGCCGAGATTACCAACGCCGATGCGATCCATCCCGGATACGGATTCCTTTCAGAGAATGCCAAATTTTCCAAAATTTGCCAGGAGCACAAGATCAAGTTTATTGGTGCCTCGCCTGAAATGATTGATAAAATGGGCGACAAGGCCACTGCCAAGGCTACCATGAAAGAAGCGGGCGTTCCCTGCGTTCCCGGTTCCGACGGTATCCTGGAATCATTTGATCAGGCAAAGAAGATCGCACATGAGATCGGGTATCCGGTCATGCTAAAAGCAACTGCCGGAGGTGGGGGCAAGGGAATGCGAGCGGTCTGGAAGGAAGCTGACCTGGAAAAAGCCTGGGAAAGCGCCCGAATGGAAGCCGGAGCTGCCTTTGGAAACGACGGCATGTACATGGAAAAACTTATTGAGGAACCGCGCCACATTGAAATTCAGATTGTGGGCGACGCTTATGGAAAAGCCTGCCACCTCTCTGAGCGCGATTGCTCTGTTCAGCGCCGCCACCAAAAACTTACCGAGGAGACGCCGTCGCCATTCATGACCGACGAACTTCGGGAGGCCATGGGAGCAGCTGCGGTTCGCGCCGCCGAATACATCCAGTATGAAGGTGCCGGAACCGTCGAATTCCTCGTGGACAAGCACCGCAATTTCTACTTCATGGAGATGAATACCCGAATCCAGGTTGAGCATCCGATCACCGAGCAGGTTATTGATTACGATTTGATCCGCGAGCAAATCATGGTTGCGGCGGGCGTGCCAATTTCCGGAAAGAATTACCTTCCGCAGCTGCATTCCATCGAGTGCCGCATCAATGCCGAGGATCCTTATAACGACTTCCGACCCTCACCGGGCAAGATCACCGTATTGCACGCTCCGGGCGGCCATGGGGTTAGGCTTGACACGCATGTTTATGCAGGTTATACCATTCCGCCCAATTATGATTCGATGATTGCCAAGCTCATCACTACGGCACAAACCCGCGAGGAGGCCATTTCAAAAATGAAGCGTGCGCTTGACGAGTTCTACATTGAGGGTGTCAAGACCACCATCCCGTTCCATCGCCAGCTTATGGATGATCCGGCATATGTGGCCGGAAATTACACCACCGCCTTTATGGATACATTCAAGATGAACGAAGTATAAAAAAAAGCCCTGCAATTGCGGGGCTTTTTTATGAGGCATTTGGGCGTGTCGGCAAGCCGTCGGGCTGTCCGCTGTAGCTTTGCCAGACCTCAGAGGTATTATTCCGCTCCGCTCCATGCATTCGCCTTCGGCCCGGGTTATAAACCTTTGAGGTCTTATGGCAAAGGCTGCCGCTTCCATCCCTCACGCTGGCCCGCTACGGCCTTATGTCAATCACCGCATCAGGCTTCACCGCACGGTAAAGCTCGACAATCTCTGCATCGGTCACGGCAATGCAACCCAATGTCCAGTCCTTGAACCGGTGGCATTTTCCAATCCAGCCCCAGCCATTGCGCAGTCCGTGGACCTTGATGTCACCGCCCGCCGATTTTCCCTGCGCCTCAGCTATAGCCGAATCGTTCGCATTGGGGTAGGAAACGCCCAGGTTTTTGTGGGAGGCGCTGTTTGGGTTTCGGTCGTTGATGGTGTAAATTCCCTCGGGCGTTTTGCGGTCGCCCTCGAACTGCTTGTGGCCTAGCGGAGCGCCGCCCAATGCAATCTTATAGGTCTTGAGCTCTCGATTTCCTGCAAAAGCAATCATTTTGCGCTCGGATTTCATTACTATAAGGCGGTCAACCACGGTTCCGTCAGGCAAAGATTTTCCCGGAAAGTAGTTCCAGATCAATGCGGCCGCGACTAGCAGCAAAAGCACCAAGGCGATTTTCATTTAAGATTTATTACGGGTTTGACGTAATAGCAATTGGCTGTCCGGGGGTAACTTGCCGGTGGGGGTAGGGGTGATGTTATTCCTAATGAAAAGGCATCCTTATCCCGATACGGGTAAACCGCACGTTTTCCTAAAGTGTTTCCTCCAGCCATTTAAAGAACTCCCGCTGCCATACTATGGCGTTCTGAGGCTTCAATACCCAGTGGTTTTCATCGGGAAAAAACAAAAACCTGCTCTTTATTCCCCGCAATTGCGCGGCCTGAAAGGCTTCCTGCCCCTGCCCGATCGGTACGCGGTAGTCCTTTCCGCCCTGGACAATCAGGATGGGCGTGTTCCACTTGTCAACCATATTGATTGGATTGAATTCCCGATAGGTTTTTTGGGCCATGGCATTGTCCTTTTCCCAATACGGCCCGCCTGAATCCCAGTTGGTAAAAAAGACTTCTTCAGTAGTACCGTACATGCTCTGCAAATTGAAAACACCGTTGTGCGAAATGAAAGTCTTGAACCTGTTGTTGTGAATTCCGGCCAGGTAAAATACCGAGTAACCGCCATAACTCGCGCCCACGGCCCCTAAACGATCCTTGTCCACATACTCTTCCTTTGCCACATCGTCAATTGCCGAAAGATAATCCTGCATTACCTGTCCGCCCCAATCCTTTGAAATCTGTTCGTTCCATTGGACTCCGTGGCCCGGCATACCGCGGCGGTTGGGTGCCACCACAATATAACCCTGCGCGGCCATCAGGGCAAAGTTCCATCTAAAGGAGTAAAATTGGGTCAGCGCTGATTGCGGGCCACCCTGGCAATAAAGCAGCGTCGGATATTTTTTTTTAGGGTCAAAATTGGGAGGCAGGATTACATAAACCAGCATCTGCTTGCCGTCGGTAGTTTTGACCATCCGCTTCTCAATCTTGCTCATCTGGAGCCCCGAGTAAATCTGGTCGTTTACGCGGGTAATCTGGTTCCATTTTTTCGACTTAAGGTCATAGGAGTAGAGTTCGGTTGCGTGATTCATGTCGGTACGGGGCACAATCACCAGATTGCCGCTAAATCCAACAATACCATTAACATCAAACGGGCCGTCCGTCACCTGCCTGACCACCGGCGCGATCCGGGTCTTCCCCGGAAAATTCACTTCAAACAGCTGTTTGGTTCCCATCACCGGTGCGGTAAAATACACGCTCTTCCCGTCTGGGGCCCACTCAAATGAATCTACCGTTCCGTCCCAGTTCGCCGTTAGGTTTTGCTTAACGCCACCGCCCATATCCACGATAATATCGTTCTTGTCGGCTTCATAACCGTCGCGCTTCATCTGCAGCCAGGTCAGGTGGCCGGCGGGCGAAAACGCGGGATGCGTATCATAACCGGGATTATCGGCGGTTCGGTTTACGGTTTGCCCGGTCGCGATGTCGTACTCGTAAATATCAGTGTTGGTGCTCACCGCATAATCAGTCCCTGATTTCTTCTTGGTAACATACAGGATTTTTTTGCTGTCAGGAGACCAAATATAATCCTCGTCGCCTCCAAAAGGCGCTTGTGGCGAATTGTGCGCCTCGCCTTTCATGATATCAGTACCCTTGCTCTTATCACGGTTTTCACGGAAGAAAACATGGTTGTAGCTTCCTTCGTTCCAGGTATCCCAATGACGGTAATCCAGCCCGTTGTAGATTTGGACATCAGCCTTTTTGAGTTCGGGATAAATATCCTTGGCCAAAATCTTTTCAACCATGACGCTTTCGTGGTACACAATGTACTTGCCGTCGGGCGATACATTTTTATCGGTAACAATTCCTGCATCTTCCTTTACTTCGGTCGCACCTCCGCCAGTGACCGGCACGCTGTAATACCTGTTTTCTGACTTGTTGTCCTCTATCGAGGGAGTCGAGACCTTGTACACAACGGTTTTCTTGTCTTTTGAAAGCCCAACGGCCGAGACGCGCCCCAGTTTCCAAAGAGTTTCAGGAGTAAGAACGTTTTGTGCGCCTGCCGATGAGATGCCCATGATTGCGAGGATTAGAATTGCCGATTTCTTCATTTCAAAAATTTTATCGGCTAAAAATAACCATTATAAAACAAAAAAGCCACCCCGAAGGATGGCTTTCCAAATTTTGAAATCTTAGTTTTTGATAAAGCGCTTGACTCCCTTATCATTGCCATTCTGCACCTCGATCAGGTAAACACCCGATGCCAGGTTGCCCACGGGGATGCCATTTTCACCAACCTGTCCCCTTGAGATTTCCTGGCCCAGCGTGCTCAGGATTCGGTAGTTTCCGGGGATGTTTACATAGAGTTGGCCGCTGACGGGATTGGGGTAAATCGAGAATTCAAGCTCGGTCGCATCACTTTCACGTGCACCCGAACCGATGTTCACCGTATAGTCCTCAACCTGGCCATAAGGAAAAGTCTCGCAGGCGGTCGGGATGCCGTTGTACTTCATCGACACGCGCATGCGGGTCGCGCCAAGCTTGGCCGTTGTGGGAATTGTGATCGTACCCGTTACCGGTGTTGTTTTTGTTGCCGATCGGGTAAAGGCCGTCTCGCCCGAATCACTGAAGTCGCCGTCACCGTTATAATCGATGAATACCGCGTAACCTTCATTGTACTTGGTGCTGGTCCATTGCGGCGTGATCGAAATGGTATACGACGAACCGCGGGTCACATTTGTTGAAATGGCCGTAAAATTCGTATAGCCTGTTCCGCCGGTCGAGGAATTGTTGATTGTATTGAATTGTACGCGCTGGATTTTCTCGTCGGCAACACTGTTGCCCTGAGAGGCGCAGTACGTCACGGTGTTGGCCAGGGTGGTCACATTGACTGTGTTGCTTGCCGATGATGCATTGCCCGCGGCGTCTTTCGCAATCACGTAAAAGCTGTAGGTGGTCGATGCCGAAAGTCCGGTTACGGCATAATTGGTTGACGATGTTGTAGTTTTGTACACCGAATTTTGGTAAACGTCATAACCCGTTACGCCAACATTATCGGTAGAAGCGCTCCAGCTCAAATTGGTGGAAGTCGCCGTAGTTCCCGAAGCTGAAAGATTTGTCGGTGCCGAGGGAGGTGTCGTGTCAGAAGCCGCATTTTGGATATTTACGGTATAATCTTCGACTTCGCCATAAGAAAAAGTTTCACACGATGAAGGAATGCCGTTGTACTTCATTGAAACCCTCATGCGCGTGGCACCCGTTGCTGCAGTCGATGGAATCGTAAAGGTCCCGCTCACAGGCGTTGCCGTTGAAGCTGCCCGGCTCCAAACCAGTTCGCCAGCGTCGGCAAAGTCCTTGTCGTTGTTGTAATCGATCCAAACCGCGTAACCTTCCGAATAAGTTGATCCGGTCCATTGCGGTGTCACGGTAATCGTATAGGCCGAACCTTTGTTCACCGTCGTGGAAATTGACGTGAAATCAGTGTAACCCGAAGTTGTGGTCGAAACATTGTCGATGCTATTGAACTGCACGCGGCCTATGCGCTCGTCTGCGATGCTGTTGCCCTGTGAGGCGCAGTAGCTTGCAGTTGCGGCAAGTGTGGTCACGTTAACGGTATTGCTGACTGCGGATGAGTTCCCCGCCGCATCTTTTGCAATGACGTAAAAACTGTAGGAGGTAGATGCCGTTAAACCGGTAACAACATAATTGGTAGATGATGTTGTAGCTTTATACACCGAATTTTGATAAACATCATAACCGGTAACGCCGACATTATCAGTCGAAGCCGCCCAACTCAGGTTGGTGGACGATTGCGTAGTTCCCGAAGCCGTCAAATTGGTGGGTGCCGATGGTGCGCTCGTATCGCCCGATCCGGACGTAATCGTGAAATTGGCGTTGGACACATCAAAGAAAATGTGGTTGGTTCCCTTGATCATGATGCGGTTTTGAGTGCCGGGCGTATTGGGAATAGTTACCGACTGCGATCCGTCGTTTGGCGTTGCGGCAAGCAACATGCTGAAAGAGTTTCCACCATCGGTAGAAATCAGGATGTCCACATTGGCGGTGTTCACGCCATTTGCCGTGGTTCCCGCAACATTCCAAGTTATGGTCTGGGTTGATCCGCCGGGGTAAGAAACGGCGGTGTTGGGCGCGGTCACTGTAAAAGGTCCTGCGGTTGCATTCACCGTTACAACCATGTCATCGCTGTTGTTCCCGGCTCCGCCCGCGCGGTTGTCACGCGAAGTAAACCTGAAATTCATCGAGCGTGCCACCGAAGGCAGCGCTTCATGCGTTACTTCGGTCCCGGCTGTGGTTGTTTGTCCTGCCAAAACCGATTGTATCCGTGGAAAATAACGCACCGGCGATGTTGTTGGCATGTAGGACCTGAAGTTCGGCCCCGAAGTCTTGGTCGCATTAGGCGTTGTGGTTGTTGATGATCCGTTGTCCATCTGCTCCCAGATGTAGGTCAAAATGTCGCCGTTGGCATCGGTGGAAGTGCCCGTAAGCATGAAAGGCGTACTCTTGGGAACCGTATAGTCGGCGCCCGCATTGGCTGTTGGTATCGCATTGCCAGTTGCGGTTTTCACCGGACAGGTTTTCGCCTTGATATTGTTGGTCACCTGCTGGATGCTCACCGCGTGGAAGTAGGCGTCGGAATGTGGCTGCACATCCTTGCTTGTAATTCCCGCATAACCCATGATGGTCGATCCGGATCCGGGTTCCATCTGCACGCCGGTGCCCTCGTTTGAGTGCGTGAAGGTGTGGTTCGCGCCAAATTGGTGTCCGAGTTCGTGCGCGACGTAATCAATGTCAAAATTGTCGCCCTGCGGGATCCCGTCGGCCGGCGAGGTGTATCCCCTGCCTTTTTGGCCATTAACGCAGACGCATCCGATGCAACCTGCGTTTCCGCCGCCGCCGGTAGCGCCAAAAAGGTGTCCCACGTCATAATTGGCTTCCCCGATTATCGAAGTCAATGTGTTTTGAAGTTCGTTGTTCCAGGCACCGCCGGTTCCCGTCGAAGCCGGTGAGTATGGATCGGTCGAGGAATTGGTGTAAATGACAAGGTCAGTGTTGGCAATCAGGACGCAGCGCGCGGCAAAGTCCTTTTCAAACACGCCGTTCACACGGGTCATTGTATTGTTGATCGCGGCCAATGCCAGGGCTTTGGTCCCGCCAAAGTAGGCCGTGTATTCGCCGGTCGTGGACATCGCGAGCCTGAAGGTGCGCAAAAATGCGTCGTCGGCGTTGGGCCTGGCCGCCAGGTCAAACTCTTCCTCAAGGGCATCGGCCACTACGGTACATTGGAAGTTTTGCGCGGTGGGCGCCTTGTCCTGCTTGCGGAACACGGCATAGACCGATGCGTCAGTGGTGTAAGGCTCAATAAATTCCGCAGGCCTGTCAGCAGCGAGGGTCATTGACTGAAAACCAAGCGGCGAAATGCTGAAGTAGAC
>JAEZGB010000102.1 GCA_023437485.1 Bacteroidota bacterium | reverse complement strand
CCTATTGACCTCCCCAGAATCACTTTTAGCCCCCAGCTTTCCAACAGGCGGATACCGGGCTCAAGGGTTGAACGGTCAATCTTTCTTGCAGTGGCAATGATTGCGACGGTGTCGTCTTTTTCCAAATAGGGTGGTGTTTTCATAATTCGTTGTGCAAAAATCGGGAAGCACGCAAGCAGGATAAAAAGTAAAAGTCCGCGTTGGGCCATGTCAAAACAATTGGCCATAAATGTACTAAATTCCCAAAGTCCTGCCGGCCGGGGTGTAAAGTTCAGCAACATTTTCATGTCATAATGCTTACTTTTGCCTAACAATTCCTATCAATGACAAATCTTCCCAAAAGGTATACGGTCACAGCCGCATTACCATATACAAACGGTCCTATTCATATTGGCCACCTGGCCGGAGTCTATGTGCCATCAGACATATACGCTCGATATTTACGAAGTCAAAAACGCGATGTTGCTTTTATATGCGGTAGCGATGAACACGGTGTTGCGATATCAATGAAAGCCAGAAACGAAGGAACCACTCCGCAACAAGTAATTGACAAATACGACTCGATGATCCGCAAATCATTTGCTGATTTTGGAATTTCCTTTGACAATTACAGCCGGACCTCGAGCAATATTCATCATGAAACCGCTTCGCAATTCTTCAAAAAACTGTACGAGGAAGGAAAGTTCATTGAACAGGTTACCGATCAATTATATGACGAAAAAGCGGAGCAATTTCTTGCCGACAGGTTTGTAGTTGGTACATGCCCCCGTTGTGCCAATGAAGAGGCTTATGGCGATCAATGTGAAAAATGCGGCGCCTCATTAAATGCGACCGACCTTATCAATCCTAAATCAACCCTGACAGGGGCAAAGCCCGTCGTAAGGCAAACCAAACATTGGTTCCTTCCGCTTGATCAATATGATGCATTCCTGCGCGAATGGATTCTTAAAGGCCACAAAAATGATTGGAAGCCCAACGTCTACGGGCAAGTCAAATCATGGCTCGACGAAGGCGGAGGCCTCAAGCCGCGCGCCGTTACCCGGGACCTTGATTGGGGAATTGACGTACCGGTACCGAATGCCGAGGGCAAAAAATTATATGTCTGGTTTGACGCCCCAATCGGTTACATTTCGTCAACCAAGGAATGGGCAGCAAAAGAAGGAAAAGACTGGAAACCCTATTGGCAGGATGCGTCCACAAAATTGGTTCACTTTATCGGTAAGGACAATATCGTATTCCATTGCGTAATCTTCCCCGTCATGCTTAAAGCGGAAGGCAGCTATATCCTGCCCGACAATGTTCCGGCAAACGAATTCCTGAATTTGGAAGGTAAGAAACTGTCGACTTCAAAAAATTGGGCTGTTTGGTTGCATGAATACCTTGAAGATTTTCCTGGAATGCAGGATGTGCTCCGATATGTGTTGACGGCCAACGCTCCGGAAACCAAAGACAATGATTTTACTTGGAAGGATTTCCAGGCCCGAAATAACAATGAATTGGTAGCGGTTTTCGGCAATTTTATAAACCGGGTCACCGTCCTCGCAAAAAAATATTATGACGGAGTGGTTCTGGCTCCGGGGGAATTGTTGCCCGTAGACCTGAATACGCTGAGCGAAATGCGCGCCTATCCTGCCGTAATAGCAAGTTCCATTGAACGCTACCGGTTTAGGGAAGCATTGGGTGAGCTGATGAACCTGGCAAGGCTCGGCAATAAATACCTTGCGGACGAAGAGCCGTGGAAAATGGCAAAAGAAAATCCGGAGAGAGTCAAAACCCAAATGTTTGTTGCCCTGCAAATTGCTACTGCGCTGGCTGTCCTGGCCGAGCCTTTCATGCCTTTTACCTCGAAAAAGCTCCGCAGATTGCTTGGCGTCAAAGACAGCGCTGAAAACCTGAATGAGTGGGATGAGGTTTCAAGAACAGAAATATTACTTTCACCCGGCACCCAAATGGGCGAACCTGAGCTGCTCTTCGCCAAAATCGAGGATGACCAAATTGACAAACAGGTTGAAAAGCTAAAGGCCACACTGGAATCCAACGCCGGCAAACCCGAGGTCGTTTCCCAAAAAGATCTTGTCAGCTTTGAAGAGTTTTCTAAAATGGACCTTCGGGTGGGGACGATCCTGGCGGCCGAACGAATGCCAAAAGCCAACAAACTTCTCATTCTGACCGTAGACACGGGAATAGATATCCGAACCATTGTTTCTGGGATTGCGGAAAGTTTTTCACCTGAGGAAGTAGTTGGAAAAAAAGTGACCGTCCTGGTGAACCTGGCGCCCCGAAATTTACGCGGGACCGAAAGCCAGGGAATGATCCTGATGACCAATAATGCCGACGGACGGCTGGTCTTTGTAAACCCGGATGATGAAACAGTAAATGGAGCTCCAATATCATGAAGTCCTTTGTCTGGTCATGATTAGTACGCTCTGCGCTGGTGCGTATGGTGTCCTGTCAAGGAATCCTTTGATGATAGAGGGGACAAACGCATTTCGCTTCCCGGCTAGACTGTTTCTAAAAAAAGGTCAAATTTCTGCATTGGGTACAATCACGTGCGCGATGGCAAATATGTAATTGTCAAATACGGAACCATGAAAGGAATTAAAGTTATAGCCTTCGACGCAGATGATACGCTCTGGGTCAATGAACCTTATTTTCAGGAAACCGAGCTCAAGTTTTGCAAATTGATGGAGGATTATCTGTCGCATCACTCGCTTTCCCAGGAGCTGTTCAAAACCGAAATCTCTAATCTCAAACTTTACGGCTACGGCATCAAAGGATATATCCTGTCAATGATCGAGGCGGCGTTGCGGATATCCAACAACACCATCAGTACCGCAACTGTCGAGAAAATTATCCAATATGGCAAAGAACTTCTTGAAAAACCCATCGAGTTGCTGGACGGAGTTCACCAAACCCTCGAAAGCCTCAAACCGAGGTACAAACTCGTAGTTGCAACCAAAGGCGATCTGCTGGATCAGCGGCGAAAACTGCACAACTCGGGGTTGGGCCCATATTTTCACCATATTGAGGTCATGTCCGACAAGCAGGAAATTGACTATCGCGACCTGGTAAAACGGCTCGATATCAGTGCCTCCGAATTTTTGATGATCGGAAATTCACTAAAATCGGACGTGTTACCCGTATTGGCAATTGGTGGTCACGCGATCCACATTCCATTCCATACCACGTGGGAACATGAACGGATTGATCATAAGGTTCAGCATGAGAACTTCCGTGATTTCACACAAATTCAAGATATCTTAAGTCTATTCCCATGAATGCCAGGCCGCTCAATCTGGACTCTTGGGCCCGAAAGGAGCACTTCGAATTTTTCTCCCAATTTGATGAGCCTTTTTTTGGCGTAACCATCAATGTCGATTGCGGGAGCGCGTATAAAAAGTGTAAGGAGCATTCAATATCGTTCTTTAGTTATTATCTACATAAAACCCTTCTCGCGGCAAATGCTGTTGAACCCTTTCGGTATCGCACCGACGGAAGCCAGGTATGGATCTATGACCGGATTGACGCATCGCCGACCATTATGCGCCCAGACGGCACCTTTGGTTTTGGACTGGTGGAATTTCAACCCAACTTTGAACTATTCGCCAAATCGCTGGAGATTGAAGTTGCAAGGGTCACCTCAGTTCCTAATCTATTCACCCGCGATTACCCCGACAATCTACTGCATATCTCGGCATTACCATGGCTGGATTTTACCGCCATCTCGCATGCCCGTCGTTTTGGTAAGGGCGATAGCTGCCCAAAAATTTCGTTCGGGAAACTAAACGCCCAACCAAACGGGGCTTATACCATGCCTGTATCAATCCATGTTCACCATGGACTCATTGACGCGCTACATGTCGCGCAGTTCACGGAAATATTTACCCGTGAAATGGGACGATGAACTACTTGCCCAGCAGTAGCAACTCATTTGCCACCACCTCGGTGGTGTAACGTTTGTCGCCGGATTTGTCCTCGTAGCTTCGGTGGGTAAGTTTGCCTTCGACCGCGATTTCTTTCCCTTTGCTTACGTACTTTTCAATCAATTCGGCGGTGCGTCCCCACGCAATCACGTTGTGCCATTGGGTATCGGTAACTTTTTCCCCCGCGTCGTTTTTGTAAGATTCATTGGTAGCGATCGTAAATTTCGCAAGCTTGCGACCCGAATCAAGGTTGATAATTTCAGGGTCATTGCCCAGGTTTCCGATCAATTGTACTTTGTTTCGCAATGCATTCATGGCGTGTAAAAAATTTAAATGGTTTATAAAAAACGTTTTGTCTGATCGACGAGGCAAAGTTTTGTAAGGTCGCATCAATTAGCCGGTAATTAAACGCTTAATGTCGGATGTAAACATTTGCAAGCGTTTGTGGCTTGAAAATGTTTTTTATATTTGAACATATCTCTAAGCCATACAATTATGTTAAAAGCCTGTTTTGAATGCTCGGAGCCCATTTCGGGCCGCGAGGACAAGAAATTTTGCAGCGATGGTTGCAGGAACAGTTTCAACAACCGAATCAACAAACCGCAAAACCGCCTGATGCGCAAAATCAATAGTCAGCTTCGGCGCAATTACCGGATATTGGGCACCCTCTCAGTCCAGTTCCCAGGCGGCAAGGTTCCGCGCGAAAAACTCAGCGATCACGGTTTTGATTTTCGGTACTTCACTGGAATCGTCGAGGAAAAAAACGGAGACAAATATTACTTCCTTTATGACCGTGCGTTCAAACGAATAAAAAATGGCAAACTCAAAATTGTCAGCAAGGAGTTCGCCCCCTGATATAATATGAAGAAACTCCGGTTTACCCTACTTTCCGTGATCTTTATGTCGGCCATACTATTCTGGGTCTACTACTCCCTGATGCCGCGCTGGCGACTGTATGATAACCTTCCTTTATCTGAATTTTCGGTAAAACGAGCAATGGTCCATGTGCAAAACCTCGCTACGGCACCTCATTATTCGGGGTCTGAGCAGCACCGGCGAAGTGGCGATTACATTGTTAGGCAATTGCGCGGAATGGGCCTGGAGGTAAACGAGCAACACGGAACAACCCTCACTGATTGGGGAAATGTAGTACGATGCCGCAACATCATGGCGCGGATCAAGGGCTCCGGACAGGGCCAGGCGGTTTTATTACTGTCACATTATGACAGCGCGCCACATTCGGCGTCAAAGGGAGCCGCTGATGACGCCTCCGGAGTGGCAACCCTTCTCGAGGGAATACGCGCACACCTGTACGCGCGAAAGCCTCACCTGAATGACATCATTTTATTATTTACTGACGCAGAGGAACTTGGGCTAAACGGGGCAGCGCTTTTTGTAAAAGAACACAAATGGGCCCAGGACACACAGGTGGTCCTTAATTTTGAGGCGCGAGGAACTTCCGGCCCTTCCTATATGCTTTTGGAAACCGATTCTGGAAATGCCGGGCTGGTCCAGGCTTTTTCGGCCGCAGGGCCTGCCTATCCGGTGGCAAACTCCCTGATGTACAGCATATATAAAATGTTGCCTAACGACACTGACCTCACCATCTTTAGGGAAAATGGCGATATTCCAGGCTATAATTTTGCGTTTATCGACAGCCATTTCAACTACCACACGGCACAGGACGATGTGTCTAACCTGAGCCGCGAATCGTTGGCGCACCAGGGAAGTTACCTGATGCCAATGCTGGGTTACCTCTGCGATGCCAACCTGGCCGATTTGCCCGATGCCACCGACCACGTTTATTTCAACATTCCCTACACCTTTGTTCACTACCCCTTTGGATGGAATTTTATTCTTTTGGGCGCAACAACACTGATTTTCCTGCTCACGGTATTTGTAGGGATTGGAAAGCGACTTTTAGTACCTGCTCATATTGGTCGCGGCTTCCTGTTAATTATGGGCGTCCTGGCGACTTGCGCCGTTATCGGTTTTTTTGGCTGGAAAGCCCTTGCGGCACTTTATCCCCATTACGGCGATATCTTGCAAGGATTCCCATACAATGGACATGCGTATATCGCTGCGTTTATCCTGCTGTCATTGGGAGTGTGCTTTCTGTTTTATTCATCCACCGACAGTGATGCGCGAGCCGTCAACTACTACATTGCACCCATGTTTTTATGGCTGCTGGTAAATCTCGGGCTCGCCATATTTTTACCAGGTGCGAGTTTCTTTATCCTGCCCTCCATTGCAGGAACCCTGATGTTGGCATTCTTCGTCATTTCACAACATTCGTCGGCAGCATTGAATATCGGGTTATCGTCGGTCGCGCTCGTCATTATTGCGCCCTTGGTGGTAATGTTCCCTGTGGGGCTGGGGATGAAATTGCTAGTGGGAACCACTGTGCTTACTGCGCTTATTTTCGGATTGCTGCTTCCCATTTTCGCAAATTTCAGGTTCAAATTAATTTTGGGAATTATTGCCTTAGTCGGCTCAATCGGCTTTTTGATCCATGCACACCTGAATTCCGGATTCCAACCCGGTAAGGCGCGCCCAAACAGTCTTTTGTATGTTTATGACGCCGAAAAAGACCAGGCCGTTTGGGCAACCTATGACCGTACGCTTGACCCCTGGACACAGACCTATCTGGAAAAACCTCGTGATGCTTCGGCACTGGGTTCGCTTCCACTTTCCAGCAAGTACAATTCGCCAATCACAATGACATCGGAAGCGTTGATCAGAACCTTGCCAGAGCCCGCCATTACATTTTTGCGAGATACCGTAATTGATGATTACCGTCATCTTAAAATTCGGATCCAGCCCAACCGAAGCGTAAACCGGTATGATATCTTCGCAAACCCAAAAGCGCAGATTCACAACCTAAGGGCCAACGGGGCAGAACCGCTTGGTCAAGTAGGCTCCTATTATCGGCGGAAAGGCCAACGCCTTTTGAGTTATTACGTGGTGGACAATGAACCCCTGGTATTTGAATTTTCACTTCCCAAGGACATGCGCCCGGAATTGGAAATGCTCGAATCGTCATTTGATCTGCTTACCAACCCGCTGTTCATGATGGCCAAAAGGAACGATGACATGATGCCAAAACCTTTCGTTCTGACCGACGCTATCGTGGTTTACAAAAAATTGCACCCTCAGCCCCGGATCCAGGTACCGGTACCGGTTCGGAATAATTTTGAACTTCCGGCACAAACCATTGATACCATTGGCAATGAGGAGGATGTGGAGCCGCTTGTACCAACGCTTGAATGAATGTGATTGCGATAATCGGATGCGGCTGGCTGGGAAAGATTCTGGCCCGCAAATTCCTGTCAATGGGATATGTTGTAAAAGGTACTTCCACTTCTTTGGCCGGCGTAAACGAACTTTGCTCTCGCGGAATATCCGGTACCCTTTTGAATCTTGACACCGCATCAACAAAGTACATTACTGAATTTATAGACGATGCACCTCACGTAATTATCGCGGTCCCTCCAAAGCATTCAAACTATGCGCGCTGGATGCAAAAATTTAGCGGAGCGATTCCGTCACGTCAAATTATTTTTACCTCATCGACTTCCGTTTATGGCAACGCAAGTGGACTGGTCAATGAAAATTCGGCGGTGGTTCAAGGGTTGTTGGCCGACGCCGAAAATGCACTCCCTGGTGCCGTGATCCTTCGGCTGGCCGGTTTGACGGGGCCTGGCAGGCATCCCGTTCAACATCTTTCGGGCCGCATCGGCATTGCAGATCCTGATGCACCCATCAACCTGGTCCATTCTGATGATGTTACAGAGGCAATTTCAAGATGCGTCAGGTTGAAAGTGGAGGCGTGTACAATCAACATTGTAGCTCCGTGGCACCCCAGCCGTAAGGAATATTACCAATCCCAGGCCGAAAAACGGGGCCTGCCATTGCCTCAGTTCGCCGCTTCAGGCAATCTGGGCAAGACCGTCCGGTCCATTCACGTTCAGTCCATTTTGGGATTTGAGCCGGACCCTCAACTCCTGAAATAAAAAACCCGGACATTGCCGGGTTTAATTTACCAAATTTTTACTCGCTTGTCCTCGGCCAGGTAAAGTTTGTCGCCGGGTTTGATATCAAAAGCTTTGTAAAAGGCCTCAACATTTTGCAACGGCACATAGGCGCGGTACATTCCGGGAGAATGCGGGTCAGTTTTGACCTGGTTCTTGATGGCCTCATCGCGCATTTTTGAGCGCCAGATGGTAGCCCATGAGATAAAGAAACGCTGTTCAGGAGTGAATCCGTCAATTAGGCCGGGATTTCCAGCCTCCTTTAAATGAATCTGCAATCCGTCATAAGCAGCATTTACCCCGCCAAGATCGCCAATATTTTCGCCGAGGGTGAACTTGCCATCGACGAAAATTCCGGGCAGCGGTTCCAGGGCGCTGTATTGCTCGGCAAGTTGGTTGCCCAGTGCGGTGAATTGTCCAAGGTCAGTTTCAGACCACCAGTTCACAAGATTACCATCGGCGTTGTAACGTGAACCCGAATCATCGAAACCGTGCGAAATTTCGTGACCGATAACGGCGCCAATCCCACCGTAATTCACCGCCTCATCAGCCTGGTAGTTGTAAAATGGCGGCTGGAGAATCGCTGCCGGAAACACGATTTCATTGAACGAAGGGTTAAAGTACGCATTAACCGTCTGTGGCGACATGCCCCATTCTTCCTTGTCCACAGGTTTATCCAGGTCGGCAAGGCCTTTCTCAAACCGCCATTTTGACATTTGCAACGAGTTTTTGTAATAGCTGCCGCCTGCTTCTGGCGATGTTATCACAAGTTTCGAGTAATCTTTCCACTTGTCAGGATAGCCGATCTTTACCCTTGACTTATGCAGTTTAGCGATCGCGCTGGCACGGGTAGACGGGGTCATCCATGGAAGTGCATTGATGCGGTTTTCAAACGCCGTGAAAACATTTTTGATCATCTTTTCGGCTTTGGCCTTGGCTTCGGGTGGAAATTTTTGTTCAACATACAATTTGCCAAGCGCCTCGCCAATTCCGCCGTTGATCACCTGCAGCGCACGTTCTTCACGCGGCCTTTGTTTGACAGCGCCTGTGAGCGTTTTGCCGTAAAATTCCCAGTTGGCATTTTCAATGTCGGTTGAGAGTGCTCCTGCGGCCCTGTTGAGCAAGGTCCAGCGCATGTACGCCTTCCAATCGGCCACGCGGGGTTCTGAAAAAATCTTGTTCAGCTCAGCCATGTATTTAGGTTGCGACACAATGAGCGTATCCACCTTTGGGAGCCCAACGCCGGTAATGTACTTTTCCCAATTGACCGCGGGGGCCAATTGCTGCAATTGGGCGATGGTCATCGGGTTATAGGTCTTGCGCCGGTCGCGCCTTTCAACGCGGTCCAACCTTGCCGTTGACATGCGTGTTTCCAGTTCGAGTATTTTTTGGGCATTGGCCTTTGCCGTCGCGGGCTTTTCGCCAAGGAAGGCCAACATCCGCGCCACGTGGGCTTTGTACTTTTCGCGTTTTTCTTTTGAATCGGCATCGTCCGAAACATAATAATCCCGGTCCGGAAGCCCAAGACTGCCGACGCCGATGTACACCACATACTGGTTACTGTTTTTGGCATCGGTCCCAACCCCGGCTCCAAAAAAACCAATACCGCCGGTGGGTTCCATCTCAGTAAGAAGGGCCTGAAGGTCATTGATGTTTTTCACTGCGTCAATCTTGGCCAGATAAGGCCTGATGGGATCAATGCCCGCCTTGTTCCTTCCGACGGTGTCCATTATGGATTTATAGAGGCTGATAGCCTTTCCCTGATCAGTTTGGGGGCCATATTTTGGATTTGCGGCGGCCTCCTTCAAAATTGCGAGCGCATCGGCATCTGTGCGTTGGCGAAGCTCGTCAAAACTACCCCATCGGGTTCGGTCGGCGGGAATTTCAGTCTTATCAATCCAGTTCCCGTTGACATATCTGAAAAAATCATCGCCTGGCTTAACCGATTTGTCCATGTAAGACACATTGATTCCCGGTTCTTTGGGGGCCTGCGCAAAACCGGCCGAAGCGATGGCCACAAGCGCAATCGTAGTTACCTTTTTCATATAAATAATGGTTGTGTCGCAAATCTAAAGAATATAAATGTTAATTCACCTGCCACTGG
>JAEZGB010000094.1 GCA_023437485.1 Bacteroidota bacterium | reverse complement strand
TATTCGGGATGGTCAATAAAGGGATTGCGGTTGTTCTGGTAAGCGTAAATCGCATTGTTTCGCGCAATCTCCTTGGCACTTACGGGATCCTGCTGGTGCCAGGTGAGCAATATCTGCAGGAACCAATTGCTAAAGGATTGGTTGGTGGTGCCGTTGAGCATCCCGTGGTTGTAATTGGCCATGTTGTTTTGGTAACGCACGGCAAAGTACATCAAACAACGCGCAATGTCGCCCTTGAACTCGTCAATTGGTTCAAATACTTTTCCCGAATAACCCGGAGTTGAATTGTTGCCCAGTTTGGAACCGTTGGTCGAGGTCCAGGTAGGGTTGTTTACAATGCCAAAGGGGTAATTGCTGCGCATTCCATTAACCTTTCCGTCGGTCGGGATCACGTGGTGCGGATCCGATACCATCGGCGAAGCCTCATTGAAAACGCTCTGGGGCATTAAGTGTTCGCGGTTAAAGCAGTCGCCTTCGCTGTTGTAATTTCCGCACCGGTCCCCGGTATTGGTAGCCGAAAAAGTGTAGGCATCATTGCCACCCGGCTTCTCCGAATACATGTCAAGGATTGTCCCGTCGTTTTCGTAAAAGTAATCCCGGTCTGACGATTGGTAGCAGGTGTAAAGCTGGTTGTAGCTCTTTGTCGTGTGGTTTTTGATGATGTTGTGCAACTGGGTCTTGAGCGTATAGCCGGTTCCCGTGGCGTTATTGTAGTATCCGGCCGGAATCTGGGCCGTCGCGTATATCCCCATCAACAGGACCGCGAAGCGTAAGAATTTATTCATTAGTAAGCAAGTTGGTCGGCAAAAGTAGCGCAAAAGTTTGAGTGCCGTGAATAATTAACAGTGCGCCTAAAGTCAGGGGCAATTGGATTCAGTACGCTAAATCAGTTGACGATTACCTTTTTCACGGTACTTGAACCGGCGGCATCCAGCCTTATCAGGTAAAAGCCTGAAGGCAATCCGTCCACACGGTACTGATTAGCTTGGAAGACTGGCTGCTCGATCCGGTGGATTACCTGTCCATTTACCGAGATGACTTCAATCCGGTCAATTTCAACCTCCGATGAAATATTTACGTTGCCTTGCGAGGGATTCGGCCAAACCGATACCGACATTGTCCATTGGAAATCCTGGGCATCTAGCGTCGGCCAACGGTTTTGCGCCGCCGGACCTCCCCAGATCATCGTTGCCAAATAAGGATTGTCTATAAAAGGATTGCGGTTGCCCTGCCCGTATGGGTTTGCGGTTGTGCCCAAATAGGTATTGCGGTTGTCTTCATACTGCGACACCGGATCTTCGGCATTCCACTGAAGGAAAATCTGCGGCAGGTTTGAATCGGTCGCAGCCGTGGGGCCAAGGCCAACAAGCGTAGGCAGGCATTGGTTTCCATATCGAAGGTACATATACATCACCATACGGGCCACGTCGCCTTTCCACTCCTCGCCGGGATACCAACCGCCATTTGTCGCCCCCGAAGCGATCCCGCTTCCGTCGGTGAACTTGAGGTTGCCGCGGGAATTGTTGCGCTGAACATCGCAGGCGCGCAGGTGGTGCGCGTCGGCGCCCGGACCGGACTGTCCCAATTCAGGGTTCCCTAATCCCTGCGGGAAAGTATGCTCGCGGTTCCACTCGCCGTTGCTGCCACCATTGTTGAACTTTCCTCGTGAACGGTCATTGGTAACATTGGAATCACTTCCGTTTTCCCATCCGTAAATCAACAGGACGTTATTTGAATTTGAAGGGTCCTGGTCAGTTTGCTGCAGCGCGTCCCACACCTGTGAATAGGTCAGGTTATTGGTGTGTTTGTTCTGCGTCAATGTTGCCAGGGCGTTTCGCAGCTGTGTACCGGTCAGGGTCCAGTTGAACCCGTTATAGTAAGGAGAGGCGGGCGCGCCCTGTTGCGCCACCGCGGCCAGCGAAACCCCGGCCAGTATAAAGGCGTATAGTTTTTTCATGTCTTATTTTCTTTCCATTAGGGCCATATAGAACCCGTCAAATCCTGATTCTGAAGCCAATATGCTTTCGTCTTTTACAAAGGTAAATGATTTTCCTGCCTCGGTGGCCAAAAAGCGATCCACTTGCTGGCGGTTTTCGGACGGAAGGATTGAGCAGGTCGCATATACGAGTTTGCCGCCCGGCTTTACCATCCGGGAGTAATTTTCCAAAACCTCGGCCTGTACCTTGCGGATGTTGTCGATGAATTCAGGCTGAAGTTTCCATTTCGCATCGGGGTTCCTGCGCAAAACACCAAGCCCGCTGCAGGGCGCATCGATCAGTACGCGATCGGCTTTTTCATGCAGCTTCTTGATCACCTTGGTCGAATCGATGATGCGGTATTCTATATTGAAAGCGCCATTTCGACGCGCCCTGAGCTTGAGTTGCTTGAGTTTGCTTTCATAGAGGTCCATCGCGATGAGTTGGCCTTTATTTTCCATCAGGCTGGCCATGTGCAGGGTTTTGCCGCCGGCTCCGGCGCAGGCATCCACCACGCGCATCCCCGGCTGTACGTCCAAAAGCGGCGCCACCAGCTGGGAACTTGCATCCTGAACTTCAAAAAGCCCTTGCTTGAAGGCATCGGTCAGGAATACATTGGCCCGCTCGCGCAGCACCAGCGCATCTGGCCTATCAGGTAAGGTATCGGTTTCAATATCCTGGTCCATCAGGATCGCGCGCACTTTCTCGCGGGTGGTTTTTAAGGTGTTTACCCGCAGAATCACTTTTGCCGGCTGGTTTTGTGCGTGGATTTCGCGCGACCACAGTTCCTCACCCAGTTCAGTTACGCCCAGCTCATCCATCCAATCGGGAATTGACTCGCGAATGGTCCTTGATTTAGAAAGTTCGGCAAAACGACCCTTGATCCTTCTTTCGGGAGTGCCTTCAAGCTGGCGCCAGTCGGGAATGGGGTAACCGCGCAAAACAGCCCAGGCAGCAAACATTCGCCAAATATTGTCCCTGTCAAAGGGCTCACGGACCTCGGCAATTTCGGCATAAAGTCGTTTCCAGCGAACGATCTCGTAGATGGTTTCGGCAACAAATTTTCGGTCGGCGCTGCCCCAGCGCTTGTCTTTCTTGAGGGCGCGCGCCACCACTTTATCGGCATACTCGCCATCGTTGAAAATGGCGTTCAGCGAATCAATAGTGGTGTAAACCAGGTTGCGGTGTAATCTCATGGCAAAAAATTAAGCCTGCAAAGTTACCATATTTTTTGCCGTTGACAACCTGCTCAATGCACACGGGTGAGCGCCATTTTTTCGGGCGGATGGAGCACCATTGGGAATTTTTCGATCTTGACCGAACTGCTGTCGAGCCCGAAAGCCTTTTCTTCCGACAAACTCAGTTTTTTTAGAAAGAAGTAAAAATTCATGATGATTTTTTCGTCCCAACGCATCAGCGAATCATTGGAGAGGAATTTCTCTGAAAGGACGAATTTGAAGTCGCCGATAATATTGTTCTTGTTAAGCGATTCATACCGGCTGGTAATGTCAACCTCCCCTTGTTTTACCATATCGCGCAACACTTCCTTGAACATCAGGTTGATCTTGGTGGGTTCGCGGAAGCCCAGGTTAAAGTCGATACGGAATAGGTCGTCCTTGATTATCTCGGTGACTTTGTACTCGGTCCGGTAGGGTTCATTGAGGATGTTTACGTGCACAAACCAGTAAATGTCGGCCCTTTTTGGCCTCTTTTGCAAAATCGAATGCATTACCTTTTCCTCAATTTCATCCACGCGGTTCGCATTGGTCATGTACACCAGGTGCGTGGCGTATTTGGGAATCGAAAGGTCTACGCTAAGTTCGGCCAACACCTTTTTGTAACTGTCGATCTTGACCATCTTGGTATACAGCTTGCTGATTTGTTTGGCCTTCCACCAGGTTGCCATCGTGCCCATCAAAACCCCCGCGATCATCAGTGTCACGTAGCCGCCATGCGGGAATTTATTGAGGTTGGCTACCAGGAAACTCACTTCAATCACAAGGTACATGCCCGTCACCAAAGCAATCACATACCCATTGACGCGCTTCATCACCATAAAGTAAATAAGAAGGATTGTGGTAACGATCATGGTGAATATGATGGCGAGCCCATAGGCGGCCTCCATGTTCCGCGATTCTTTAAAATACAGTACCACCGCGATGCAACCTGCCAAAAGAATCCAGTTAATTGAAGGGATGTACAACTGGCCTTTCAGATCAGTAGGGTATTTGATCCGAACTTTTGGCCAGAAATTGAGCCTCATTGCTTCATTGATCAGTGTGAATGAGCCGGTGATCATTGCCTGCGAGGCGATAACCGCCGCCAGGGTCGCAATCACGATACCAAAAGGTTTGAACCAGGTAGCCATAATCAGATAGAATGGATTGCCGTATTCACCGCCAAGGCTCATCAGTGTTTCACCGCCGTGTTGGATTAGGTAAGCGCCCTGGCCGAAATAGTTGAGCACCAACATGGTCTTGACAAAGATCCAGCTGATCCGGATATTCCTCCTTCCGCAATGCCCCATATCGGAGTAAAGTGCCTCGGCGCCCGTCGTACACAGGAATACAAATCCCAGGACAAAAAAACCTTCGGGGTGAACGGAGAGCAGGGACCATGCGTAATAAGGGTTTACGGCCCGCAGGACTTCGGGCTGGTCGGCAAGTTGCCATGCGCCAAGAACACCTAACATTCCAAACCAGAGCAACATCATCGGCGAAAAAAATCGCCCGATCAGTTTGGTTCCGAACTGTTGTATCGTGAATAATACCACCAGGATCGCGATAACAATCGGAACGGTTTCCATTTCAGGATAAAAGGTCTTTATCCCTTCAACAGCCGAAGAGACTGAGATGGGCGGGGTAATGATACCATCGGCCAAGAGTGCGCTGCCGCCTATGATTGCCGGAATGATGAGCCATTTGACCTTCATCCGCCTAACCAACGCGTAGAGCGCAAATGTGCCGCCTTCGCCGTTGTTGTCGGCACTAAGGGTAATCAGTACGTACTTTAAGGTTGTTTGTAATGTGAGCGTCCAGAAAATACAGGAAATACCTCCCAATACTATTTCAGGATCGATGGCGGCCTGTCCAATGATGGCCTTCATTACATAAAGCGGGGAAGTTCCGATATCGCCGAAAATAATCCCCAATGTTAACAGTAGCCCGCCGAAGCTGATATTGCTATGCAAGGCCTTGTGTTGAGCCGACATACTTTTAAAAAGAAGACAAATGTATCACTATATTGGATAGTTCTGGGTGTCAATCGCAAATAATTGAAAAAGGCGCCCCGCAGGACGCCCTCATTATCTTCGCATTGACGATCTGGCTGCAGAATCTGTCTGCCGCGGCGGTGCCATCCGGGTGGGCGCCGCCGTTCTTGGAACCGCCTGACGGTAGCTGCCGGAATTGGCCGCCGGCCGCACTGCAGGGGTCGGCGTGCTTTGACGGACTCCAGTGTATGTGGATGGGGTTGAAGCAGCCGATCGGTATGACCTGGTCGGTGAAGTCGTTTCCCTGCGAGGTGCAGCTTGGGCGCGCGGGGCTTCAGCCCTTGTAGGGGTGGTGCTCCTGATTGAAGACCGGACCGGAGTTTCAACGGTGACCGAACGGGAAGGGGCAGGCTGGTTCACCGTTTGCGCCGAAGAAGTCCGTGTTCCGCTGGTTTGGGTGCCGGCAGGGATCACCGCCGAGGTGCGCGTGCCGCTTGCATGATTGGACCCGGCCGAAAGTGTGCTGGTGCTACGGGTAGCAGAAGTTTGAGATGTGTGGGTGCCCGAATTAGCTTGAACCGCGCCGGTATTGGCGGTCCTGGTGCCGGAGGCAGTACGCACCTGGTCCAGTTCGCGGCGGTTTTTTACCGAAGCCCTTTGTTCAAAGGCCCGACCATTGTAGTGCGTGTGATATCCGTTTGCCCTGATTCCGTTGTGCATCGCAACGGCGCGTGAACTGCGGCGTCCGTGCCCGTAATGGTAGTAATGGTTATGGTTCACGTAAACGGCGACATTGTTACAGTAGTTATATACGGGGATTGGATGCCACGCATAATACCATGAAGGATAGTAACCCCAATGCCAGGTTGACCAGTAAGGGCGGTAATGCCTGACCCAAAAGGTATTGTATATAACTGGGGTGTAGCTGTAAACCGGTTCGTAAATATAATTGGGTCCGTACATGAACACATCACCCACAACCTGCACCTGGACGCGGTTATTGCGGTCGCGTTCCACTTCAACGGTGGCAACATCCTGATAGACATCGCGGTCCAAAACTGCCTGAATCAAAATTAGGTGGGTCCTTTCTTCAACCGACTCAACCACGCGCAGGTAATCCACCTGATTGTCACCGTTGAGGTCAAGGTTTGAAATTTTTTTCCGGGGATCGTTCAGCATCCGTTCAAATTGCTCAAGGTTTTCGGCATCCCCAAACAGCGA
>JAEZGB010000072.1 GCA_023437485.1 Bacteroidota bacterium | reverse complement strand
GTACGGACTTTCCTATGATTTGGAAGGTGTCACCGAGATTTCGCTCGATCTTTCACCCGACATTGCCCATGGCGAGCCGCTTCCTACGGCACAGCGCGACCAAAAAGAAGAACTCTACAGCCTATTGTGGAAGGACTATTTCAAGAGCACCAACATCCCGGCTCGCAAAAACATGAAACTGCATATTCAACATGTTCCCAAACGCTACTGGAAATATTTGGTGGAAAAGCAGTGATAACGGTCCAACAAAAACCCTGATGGAAACAAAAAAGCCTCACATCTCTGTAAGGCTTTGATTTTAAAGTGGTCCCACCTGGGCTCGAACCAGGGACCACCTGATTATGAGTCAGGTGCTCTAACCAGCTGAGCTATAGGACCGGTTGAGGGTGCAATATTACGGCATTTTTTTGGGTGAAGCAAAACAAATTTGAGTGGTCAGTCGTCAGTCGTCAGTGTCTAACCCGGATGTTTATGGGTAAGCAACTTACAACTTGGAACTTTATAACTTGACTTTTTAGCTGGAACTTTCCTATTTGCGCTCCTGGCAAAGTTCGATCAACACGCCGTTTGTACCTTTGGGGTGCAGGAAGGCTACTAATTTATTGTCTGCGCCTGGTTTGGGCGTTTCGTTCAGGACAGTAAAGCCTTCGGTTTTGAGACGCTCAATTTCCTTGGATATGTCTTCAACATCAAAGGCAATGTGGTGGATCCCCTCGCCTTTCTTTTCGATGAATTTTGCAATTGGGCTATCCTCGCGGGTGGCTTCCAGCAGTTCAATCTTGTTGGGCCCGGATTGAAAAAATGAAGTTGTGACACCTTCCGATTCAACCGTTTCGCTTTTATATGGAGCGGTATTGAGGAGTTTCTCAAACAGAAGGTTGGATTCGGCAAGGTTGCGGACCGCAATTCCGATATGTTCGATTTTTCGCATTAGTTTTTGACCAAAGTTAACGTTTTCTCCCTGCAGTCAAAAGCGGCCCTGATTTCACTGCAATGTTTTACCTTTGCAAAATGGAAACAAACCGTCAGAAAAAAATCGGAGCGCTGTTGCAAAAGGATTTAGTCGACATTTTGCAGGGAGAGGTGCGAAGGAACGCGGTGACCAACCTTGTAATTTCAGTTTCCAAGGTTATGGTGAGCTCAGATCTTTCCATCGCCAATGTTTACCTGAGCATATTTCCACAGGAGAAAGCTGCCGAAACTCTTGCCGCCATAAAATCAAATGGCCCGCTGATCAAGCACGACCTCGCGCAACGTGTAAGGCT
Organism: Bacteroidota bacterium; assembly: GCA_023437485.1. Lineage (GTDB taxonomy): Bacteria > Bacteroidota > Bacteroidia > Flavobacteriales > Flavobacteriaceae > Flavobacterium. The sequence continues at coordinate 13,142 of JAEZGB010000072.1, read as the reverse complement.
CCAGCTTAGGAAAGTTCCAAACCTGAATTTCAGAATTGACGATTCACTGGACTATATTGAAAAGATTGACAATGCTTTGGCCGGAAAAGAAAATCCGATCGTGAACCGTGAATTGCTGGAGCGGCGGAAAAAATCCTGATGAATTTCCCGCTGTACATCGCAAGGCGGTATGTGCTTAGTTTGAGCAAAAACAATGCGATAAACATCATTACCGGAATCGCATCGCTGGGCATTGTGGTGAGCTCAATGGCCTTGTTTATTGTACTTTCGGTTTTTAGCGGGCTTAAAGTTTTTTCACTATCCTTTAGCAACTCCTTTGATCCTGACCTTAAAGTTGCGCCCAAGACCGGCAAAACCCTTACCATTTCGCCTCAGCAGTGGCAAAAGATCAATCAAATCGAGGGCGTGGAAGCGTGCTCGCGGATTATTGAAGAACGCGTGCTGTTCATGTTCAACGAAAAGGAGCATGTCACTCAAATCAAGGGCATCGACAGCATTTACCCGCAAGTCAACAACATTGGCAAAATGATGTTCAACGGCCAATGGCTTGAGCCCAATACTTATCAATGCGTTACCGGGTACGGGGTTGCGCAAAAGCTTTCGGTGGGGTTGTTTGATTACAACAATATGCTGGAGGTTTACGCTCCCAGGCCGGGAAAAGGCGCAATCGAAAATCCCGAAGAAGCATTTAACAAAGCCACATTGATCCCTATTGGAATATATGCCGTTAGCGAGGAACTTGATGGCAAGTATGTTTTTGCCGATCTGGGCCTTGTGCAGGAACTGCTGCAATATCCCAATGACCGGGTCTCAGGTGTTGAATTGAAATTGAGGCCGGGCGCCGACGAAAATACCGTGTCAGAATCCATCCAAAAGATTCTTGGCGGAAACCCCGAGGTGCGTAATCGTGCCCGGCAAAATGACTCTCTGTACCGAATGCTCAATACCGAGAATTTAGCAGTATATTTAATTTTTACCCTGGTAATCATCGTTGCGCTTTTTAATTTGGTTGGCGCACTGATCATGATGATCCTGGACAAAAAAGCAAATCTGAAAACGCTATTGAGCCTGGGCACCGAAATTGGCAACCTGCGCAAGATCTTCCTGTTGCAGGGAACGATGCTTAGTATTGGCGGCGGAATTGTTGGGTTGCTGTTGGGAATTGGCGTGGTTTACATCCAACAAAAATTCCAGTTGGTGATGATTACCTCTTCCCTGGCCTATCCGGTTGTGTTTGAATGGAAAAACGCGGCCATCGTGCTGGTGACCATTATCGCCTTGGGCATCCTGGCCTCACTAATAGCGGCCACCCGCGTTTCCCGAAATTTATTGGATTAGCCTCAGGCGAACTGGTAATCTTCATACGCACGGCTAATCTGGTCAAGGGTTTGGTACAATTCCACGGCGTGTTCCTGGGTTACCAATTTGGTCCGGTATTCCTTGAAGTTCTGGATTCCCTTGAAATAATTGGTGTAATGCCGGCGCATCTCCACAATCCCGACGCGTTCCCCCTTCCACTCCATCGCCCAGGTCAAATGGTTACGGGCAGCCTCAACGCGGTTGGCAATTGTGGGTTTTGGCAGATGTTCCCCGGTGGAGAAATAGTATTTGATCTCTTCAAAGATCCAGGGATACCCGATGGCGGCGCGGCCAATCATAATGCCGTCAACACCGTATTTGTTTTTGTATTCGAGCGCCTTCTCAGGTGAGTCAATATCGCCGTTGCCAAAGATCGGCATCGTGATACGCGGATTGTTTTTAACCCGCGCGATGTGCGACCAGTCGGCTTCTCCTTTGTAAAGTTGCGCGCGCGTGCGGCCGTGGATGGAAAGCGCCTGCACGCCGATGTCCTGAAGCCTCTCGGCGACCTCATCAATGTTGATCATATTTTCGTCCCAGCCCACGCGGGTCTTGACCGTGACCGGGAGCGACGTGCTCTTGATAACGGCCTTGGTGAGCCTGACCATCAGGTCCACGTCTTTCAGGACCGCGGCCCCGGCGCCCTTGCACACGACTTTTTTGACCGGGCAGCCAAAGTTGATGTCAATCAGGTCAGGATTTACGGCCTCGACAATTTTGGCCGAAAGGGCCATGGCTTCCTCGTCGCCGCCAAAGATCTGGATGCCTACCGGGCGCTCGTAATCAAAGATGTCGAGTTTTTGGCGGGATTTGATCGCGTCGCGGATAAGCCCCTCGGATGAAATGAACTCGCTGTACATCAGGTCGGCGCCGTGCTGTTTGCACAAACGACGAAACGGCGGATCGCTCACGTCCTCCATGGGTGCGAGCAACAGCGGGAAGTCAGGAAGTTGGATGGGGCCGATTTTTACCATGGCGCAAAAGTAGTCAATAAGAGCCATTTTTGCGCAGGTTGCACGGCGACGGGCCACGGCACGGCCAAAATTTAACATCGTACCCGCTTTGCGTTCAAATGATTAGGCCCGCCGAAGGCGCCAAAGGTGCTTTATTGAAATTGCCGATTTTAGCGTACGCAGGTGTGTATGCGGTGGAAGGTTTATACCTATATTTGCAGATTATTCGGCGTGACCGCGTGAGCGATGGAAGCGGTAATCCTTTTTGCGGAGCGAAAAGATTGAGCGGACAGCGCGGCCCGAAGGGACATGCCCAAAAATATCAGGAAAGTGAGGTTCAGGCTCTGGTATTTCAACTTTTGACTTTTGACTTTTGACTTTAGACTAAATGAAACATATTCGGAATTTTTGCATCATTGCACACATTGACCACGGGAAAAGCACCCTGGCCGACCGCCTGTTGGGCGCTACCGAAACCGTGACGGCGCGCGAGGAAAAGGCGCAGCTGCTGGACAATATGGACCTGGAGCGCGAGCGCGGGATCACCATCAAGAGCCACGCGATCCAGATGGAATACACCTATAAAGGTGAAAAATACATCCTGAACCTGATCGACACGCCCGGGCACGTGGACTTTTCCTACGAGGTTTCGCGTTCGATTGCGGCCTGCGAAGGGGCGCTTTTGATTGTGGACGCGGCGCAGAGCATTCAGGCGCAGACGATTTCCAACCTGTACCTCGCGTTGGAAAATGACCTGGAGATCATTCCGGTTTTGAACAAAATTGACCTTCCCAGTGCCAATCCCGAGGAAGTCAGTGACGATATCGTGGACCTGTTGGGGTGCAAACTGGAGGACATTATTCCGGCCTCGGGGAAGACGGGGCTTGGCGTTGACAAGATCCTGGAGGCGATCATCGAGCGCATTCCACCCCCAAAAGGCGACCCGGCCGAACCGCTGCAGGCCTTGATTTTCGATTCGGTTTACAACCCGTTTAGGGGAATCGAGGTAATTTTCAGAGTTGTTAACGGCGAAATTCGCAAGGGCCAGAAAATTAAGTTTATGGCCACCGGGAACGAATATTACGCCGACGAAATTGGCACGCTTAAACTCAATCAGATGCCCAAGCAATTGATCTCGTCGGGCGATGTGGGCTACCTGATTTCGGGGATCAAGGAGGCGAAGGAAGTTAAGGTAGGCGATACCATCACCGACGCCAGGACCCCGACCACCAACATGATCCAGGGATTTGAGGACGTGAAACCCATGGTTTTTGCGGGGATTTATCCGGTCGATACCGAAGACTATGAAGAGCTTCGGGCCTCGATGGAGAAACTGCAGCTCAACGACGCATCGCTGGTTTTCCAGGCCGAGAGTTCGGCGGCGCTTGGGTTTGGTTTCAGATGCGGGTTCCTCGGGATGCTGCACATGGAGATCATTCAGGAGCGGCTCGAACGCGAGTTTGACATGACCGTGATCACGACGGTTCCCAACGTTTCATATTTTGCCTATACCAAAAAAGATCCCGATACTCCGATTGTGGTGAACAACCCTTCGGACTTGCCGGAGCCGTCGCGTTTGGACCGGGTGGAAGAGCCTTTTATCAAGGCGACCATCATCACCAAATCAGACTATGTGGGCAACGTCATGTCGCTTTGTATTGAAAAGCGCGGCGTGATCACCAACCAGACCTACCTCACCACCGAACGCGTTGAGCTGAACTTTGACATGCCGCTGGCCGAGATCGTCTTTGATTTTTACGACAGGCTCAAAACCGTTTCAAAGGGATACGCCTCGTTTGACTACCATCCCATCGGCATGCGGACCTCAAACCTGGTGAAGGTTGACGTTCTGCTGAACGCCAATACGGTGGATGCGCTATCGGCACTGATCCACGCCGACAACGCCTACAACATCGGCAAGAAAATGACCGAGAAACTCAAGGAACTCATTCCGCGCCAGCAGTTTGACATCCCGATCCAGGCCGCGATCGGCGCCAAGATCATCGCCCGCGAAACCGTGAAGGCGCTCCGCAAAGACGTGACGGCCAAGTGTTATGGCGGCGACATCTCGCGTAAACGAAAACTCCTAGAAAAACAAAAAAAGGGCAAGAAACGCATGCGCCAGGTAGGGAATGTTGAGATTCCGCAGGAGGCGTTTATGGCGGTGTTGAAGCTTAATGATTAATTCTGACGAATGTCGCATGACTAAGGTCGAACGAGCCAAATAATGGATCTTAGTAGAAATTGATTAATCGTCATTCGACAATCGTCATTCGACATCGACAAAAAAAAATGAACCACCAACCCTGTTAATTGATGGGCAAATGCCTACTATAAAGGCTCGTTCGTCATTCGACATTTGACATTCGACACATGTTAGAAGACAAATCCCCCCAACGTACACCGCTATCCGAATTAGGCGAATTTGGCCTGATCGATCATTTGACCGCGAATTTCCCGATCCACCATGAGGGAACTCTAACAGGCATTGGTGATGACGCGGCGGTTTTGGATTTCAAAGACAAGAAGTGCGTGGTCTCGACCGATCTGCTTATAGAGGGTGTTCACTTTGACCTGGCGTATATGCCGCTTAAGCATTTGGGATATAAAAGTGTGGTGGTGAACGTTTCGGATATATGTGCGATGAATGCCAAGCCGCTTCAGATCACGGTTTCGATCGCGGTTTCCAACCGGTTTCCGCTTGAGGCGCTTGAGGAACTTTACGCCGGAATAAGGCTTGCGGCCAACCAATACAAGGTTGATTTGATTGGCGGCGACACTACATCGTCGCAAAAAGGGCTGATCATCAGCGTAACGGCAATCGGCGAAGCGGGTGAAGATGAACTCGCCTACCGAAACGGCGCACGCGAAAACGACCTTATTGTTGTTACCGGCGATATTGGCGCGGCTTACATGGGGTTGCAGGTTTTGGAACGCGAAAAGCAGGTTTTCCAGGTTAATCCGCAGGCACAACCTGACCTTGAACCATATACTTATCTGGTTGAACGGCAACTCAAGCCCGAGGCGAGGAATGACATTCGGACGCTTTTGCACGCCCTCGATGTCAAACCGACCTCGATGATCGATATTTCGGACGGGCTTTCGTCAGAGGTCATGCATCTTTGCAAAAAATCCGGGACCGGGTGCAATATATTCGAGGAAAAACTGCCACTTGATCCGCAACTTATTTCGGCCTGCGAGGAATTCAATATTGATTCTACCACCATTGCAATTAACGGCGGCGAAGACTATGAGCTGCTTTTTACAATAAATCTTGAAGATTTTGACAAGATTAAGGGCAATCCCAATTTCACCGTGATCGGGCATATGGCCGCCTCATCGCAGGGGATGAACCTTGTCACTCGCGCGGGTGCAAGCATTCAATTAAAAGCTCGCGGCTGGAATGCCTTGAGTTAAAGCATAAAAAAAAGCGATACTCTCTCCAATATCGCTTTTTTGATTTTAAGCAATTACCGGCCTTTGGGGGCAAACCGGGTGTCAAAATTGCTTTTGTGTGTGTTTTCTGAAATACTCACTCAGTTAATCACAGTGCTAAATTACCTACAAATATTTTATCGGCAGTTACGGTTTACCGCATATTTTATTATGGTTTACCGTACAAAAATCGAGCTGGCCTCAGAGCAATCCCTTGTTTCGAGCCTCACTGATGAGTTCTATATCGCTCTTAACATCGAGCATTTCCTTCAGATTGAGCTTGCGTTTCTCGACAGCGCTAAGTGACAACGGAACAAAACTCGGGATATCCTTGGTCTTGGTTCCTTTGGACAAATGAAACAGGATTTGCTTGTCAAAAGGGTCAATATCCAAAGTGTCGAATTGCGACTGGCTGACAAACTTCACCACGGTTTGGCTGTAATAATTTTCATTCTTCAATATCTTGTCGAAGGCCACCAGCAACTCATCAAAGGTCAGGTCGTTTTTGATAACCAGCCCGTTGGGATTGATGTTCTTAATGATATTGTTAATCTTGATCAATTCAGTATGCATCGTCAAAAGCACGATTCGGCACTCGGGCATGCGCTCCTTGATCAGCACTGCAAGATCTTCGCCCGAAAAAATATTTTTTTCTTCGTAAGGCGGCATTGATATGTCAAAAAACGCAATGTCAAACCGTTGCGTTGTGTCCATGATAATGTCATAGGCCGTGCGGCAATTGTTGGCTTGGGTAATCTGGAACTGGTACTCTGATGAAGAGTAACTGTTTATCGCGTTCTTATAACCTTCAATAATAAAGGGATGATCATCGACAATCAGAATGTTCATATTGCGGGCCATCTTGAAATGTTTTATGGGCAAATGTACACAAATGTCATATCGACAACCGAATACCGCCCACAATTTATCAGCAAGTTATTCAACCGCCGATGCTGTTGGAGAAAGCGCGTTTTGAAAGGGCCGGTTGTTCTTTCTTGCCGACACTGTCTTGTTGCTAAAATCGATAACCCAATCAAACCCGTGGATAAATGAAGTGCCCATTTGATTTCCTTTTGCCTGACTGATGACGATGCCATATCCGTATTCGCGGTCGCCAATTTCTACACCTATTGACGGATAATAGCGGCCTGAATCCATTTGCTGCGAATACCCATGCAAAAAGCGCATCTTTTTATGCGGATGCATCCTGACCGCATCGGCATTTTGCGGAAATAACCCAATTTTGTACTTCTTCCACCGCACCCTCAAATCGAGCTCTATTCCATTTCGCGAGAACTTTGCCGACAACGGCACCCTATCTGAAACCTGATAACCGGCGCTGAGCCGCATATTTTCATAATCGATCGCGATGGGTTGGGGCATATACCTTAGGATGTCGGGCCCTAGTATCAGGGTTGGCGAATCAAATTGCCGAAGCCTGCCGGCCATACGGTCCCACTTTAGTCCGGCCGATTTTCCTGAAAGCGCAAGAGTGGCGCACTTTGGGCCACTATCCAACGGGATTTCGATCGTGGTAATCCCATCGATAATTTTTATGGGGAACTGGATTTGGCCAAAGGTCTGCGCGGCCGTAAAAACAAGTATATGCAAAAGTTTCATACCCGAATTTACGCCCGTCAAGCGACTTTATTTTACGGTTTTACCGTCAAATGAATCCGGCAGTGCGTGCCTCGCGGATGATTTCTTCATCTCCTCCACAGCCAATATTAAAGTATTCGCGGATTTGAACTTTGCGCTTGTCGATGGCGCTGATGGAAAGCGGAAGGTATTCCGGCAGGTTCTTGGTCTTGATGCCTTTTGACAGCAACGTGATGATCTGGCGGTTGTAGTTGTCCAGAAATGCGTCGCGCGTACTGAGTTCGCGAATGTTTTGCCTGACAGTGACGCTGTAGAAGGTCTCGCCGGAAAGTATCTTTTTTACCGCGTTGACCAATTCATCGGCGTCGAAATCACTTTTGACAAGCAAGCCGTCGGGATTAATGCTTTTTACGATGTTGTAAAGAACAAACGCCTGGGCGTGAGAAGTAAGGATAACAATTTTGGTGTCGGGGTAATTTTTCCTGGCCACAATTGCAAGATCATCGCCGTTGAAAATTTTTTCCTGTTCATAAGGCGGCAATCCGCGGTCAATGAAGACCAGGTCAAATTTTCCGGCGTTTTTTGGATTTCCAAGGATTTTGTACCCTGATTCGCAATCGTGAGCTGTGGAAAGGCTGAACTTGAGCCCGCAATCGGCATAACTCAATATACTTTTGTAGCCTTCAATCATCAGGTGATGATCGTCGATGATAAGCAGGTTTACAACTTTCATATGACATCGGTTATGGGCAATGTAACGGTTAACAAGGTACCCTGGTTGATTCCTGATTTGATATCGACCGAGCCACCGGACAACTTGGCTCGGGTTGTTATGTTTTTAAGGCCGATTCCGTTGCGTTTGCGGGATATGTCAAACCCGGTTCCATCGTCATGGACCAACAACCTGATCTGGTTTGCGTCACGCTCTATGGTTATGTATACGTTGGCGGCATCTGAGTGCTTTTCCACATTGTTCACCGCTTCCTGGATGATTCGATAAATATTGATCTTGAGCGTGGAATCGATGGCGTTCCAATTGATGTTCGTGGTGATGTCGTGATGGATGAGGGCCTGGCCCACGTTATTCCGGCTTGCGAAGTACTCTTCCAAAATATTGTTGAAAGTTACATTTCCGGAAAAAAGGTCGTTGTCAAGGTCATGCGCAACCTGGCGGATTTCCTTTTCAATACCCTGGATTTCATTGATAAACGGAAGGCATTTTGTCACGGTTTCCTCATCTTTCTTTTTATTAAGGATAAACAGGTTTAAACGAGTGCTCGCGAGCCGGTTCATCACACCGTCGTGGAGTTCCCGCGCAATTCGCTTTTTCTCATTCTGCCGGCCCTCATTGATCCTGGCCTGCTGATCATGCATAAGTTGATAAATGGAATTGTTGGCAAGCTGTTGCTCCTGCGCAAAAACCAATTCCTTTTGGCGCGCGCGTTGCCTGATGATAATGGCAGTGGTCAGGGTTAGCAATAGTGCCAGCGAAGCCACGCTGACCACCAGCCACTTATCCTGAATGGCCTGGTCTTTTTCCTGGGTGATCTCATCAGTCTCGAATGCTATCCGTGCAAATTTATTACGGGCGCGGCGCTCAGCGAGTTGGAGGGAGTCGGAAATTATTAATGCTCTAGAGATTGAAATTTTATTAAATCCGTTTTTAAGACTATAACGCAGACAGTGTAGCTCTTCATTAGGTAAATTATATACTTTTGATAATTTGTAAGCCGTATTATATAATGATTTTGAGCGCTCAAAATCATTTAAAGTTCCATAATATTCACTTAAATGTAAATTACTAAATATTAACCCCGGGATATAACTAATTTCGCGACGCATTTTTAAGGCCCGATGAAGATATTCCTTACTATTCTTAAAATTTGCGACCAGTAGATAAGAATATCCTAAGTTGTCCCATAATCTACTGAGAAGCACCGGGTCATTCGCAACGTCTTTTCCTTTTAATCCGAGCTTAAAATATTTAATAGATTCTGCGATCTTCCCATTTTGCTGGTAATTGTAACCAATATTGTTATATGCTAGCTCTACAAACGTACTATTTGGCGGATTTTCCCACTCGATTGCGTCCAAAGATTTCAGATGGTATTTTAAGGAAGTTTCGTAATTTTTTAGATCACAATAAATTATTCCTAGATTTGCATAAGCAAGATGTAAAGTCAAATTGTTTAAGGGAATAATTCTTCTTAAATTTAACGTTTGAAAAATTTTTTCCTCCGCTGAACCATAATCCCCCTGATCGTAAAAAAACGAAGCTATTTCAAGATTTAATCTCGCAATTTCTTGCATATCACCGTCCGCAAACTTTAGTGCTTTTATTAAATATTTATATGCACTATCGGTCTGCATCTCTTGAGCGAGAATTCTGCTATTTAATTTGTATAATTGAGTTAAACTGGTTGAATCCAAACCTTGCTGCAATTTCAACAATTTCTCTAGAACGATTTTGGACTCGTTCCATCTTGCAGCTTTTTGTAAGGAGTTCACTTCCTTTAATGACATAGAAATATCAGAATGCCTCCTTTCACTACAAGCAATAACAAATAGGAGTGCAAATATGCAAATGAATACTTTCATGTTCTAAAAGTAAATTAGGTTGCGTACTCCTAAGTGAGGTTTTTCTATAGTAAATGTTAAATTGGAAAAACTGCAATTACAGAGGTCCCTTTTCCTTTCTTAGATTTAATTTCCAAGTTTCCATCTAATTCTTGGGCGCGTGAAATCATATTTTGTATCCCGATTCCTCTTTTCTTTACCGTATAATCAAAGCCTTGTCCGTCATCGGTAACGGACACCATTATTCCAAAAGAATTCTGTTTAATCTCTATGTGTAATTTGCTAGCATTCGCATATTTGTTCACATTTTGCAAACATTCTTGAATTATTCGGTAAAGATTTATCTTTATATTATTATTAATGGCGTCCCACTGAATTTGAGGGTCGATGTGTAATAATACTTTTCCATTAAAAATCGTCTTTTGTTCTTCTATCAAATTATTTAAAATCGCAAAAAAGTTATTTATCAGCACATATTTTTCACGATTAAGATCGTGAGAAATCTCACGAATATCCTGTTCAATATTCTTTAATTCATTTAAATACTCCCTTCGTTTTTCGACAACATTAATGTCGGACTCTCTATTCAGGCTATCTAAGTTTAAGCGGGTTCCGAACAGTCGACCTAGGACCCCGTCATGCAATTCCTGCGCAATCCTCTTCTTTTCTTTTATGCGACTTTCTTCAATTTTATTTTGTTGAAATAACATTAAATTATATATCTCCTCATTGGCTTTCTGTTGCGCTTGTTTAAGCAGCAGTTCACGATTTTTAGTCCTTTGATTTCTGATTACAAATAGTAGCAACCCAATTGAAAGTGTCGCGATAAAAAAATAGAATAAATTTCTATTCTGCTCAGCCAGCTTATCTTTTTGAATAGAAATTTCGTCAGTCTCAAACTGAATTCTTGCAAACCGGTCCTTAATCTGGCGTTCGGTCTGCTGTAGACTATCATTTATCCGAATATACTCCGTGGAATAAATTCCAGCATTTTCAATATCTACATGGGACAAATGTTTTAGCGACGTTAAGACATCAGTCGGAAGATTTTCCACTTTAGCATCCTTAAGAGCTGAATGCGCAATAGCGATTGCGCTGTCCTTTTTCCCCTTCGAAAATAGATATTCCGATAAATGAACTTTTGCTAAAATTATCTTTGAAGTAACCCCCAATTCTGTCTGAATTTCTAACGATTCACGAAATAAAGGGGTTAAATCATCACGATCACCTCTCTTATATTTTGAAAAGGCTAAATTATCAAGCAATACGCCGTACAAGTGACTATATCTTGATTTAATTTCACGCTTGGAAAGTGCATCTTGATAAAATTCGATTGCTCTCTGGTATTCTCCTAGATGTTGGTATGCGTTCCCGAGGTTATTTAGAGATATAGCTTCAAAATAAACTTTTTCTTCTCCCTCCAACTCCCGCGAAATTTCTAATGCATTTCCAAAATATTCAGCTGCTTTTTTATAACTGCCTAATTCATTGGAGCATATTCCAATAAGGTTATGTGCTTCATAAGCCACCTTTGGATTCGGGTATTGACGAAGAATAGAGAGAGCTTCCAATGCAGACTTTTCACTTTCAAAAAAGTCATTTTCCATCGCTTGTAAGTCAGATTTCCTTACATATAAATCAGCTAATTCCTTATTCGCTGAAATGGTACCGTATAATTTCTGGGCTTGTAAATAGTAAAAGAAGGCAGAATCGTTTATTTTTTGCGACTTATTATACTCTGCTAAATACACATATGCTTTGGCAGTATTTATAGTATCAAAGTTTTTTTTTGAAGCATTCAGAATGACATTTGCAGTATTTTTAAACTCGATATACTTACCATTATTGAAAAAAATATTCGCGACTTTAAACAATCGCGACAATTTACTAGTGTCAATCACCTCCGATTGTAGCGAAATTAAAGCTTTCTGGGCATAGTTAATTTTGGTGTCGAATTCAATTGAATCAGATTTTGCAAGATTGATATAAGCATCGCTCTTGTCCAATTCAGTTTCAGAATGATTTGTAGGAGAAGATTTTTTGCAGCTGACAATTGCAACTAAAAATATGAGAAAATAAAACTTCACTGAATCAACCATTTATTTCAGTAAAGAAAATAAAAAAAGCCTAATTAAATTAGGCTTATATAATAATTACTATTTTGATCAATACTAAGGTAAAGTAGGTCTGGGTGTTACTGTACCAGTCCCGCCGATTTCATAAATAGGTAATTTGGGCCGTGGAGTAACGGTGCCTGTGCCTCCAATCTCATAATTAGGAAGGGTTGGTCTCGGCGTTACAGTACCGGTGCCTCCAATTTCAGAATAAGGTAACGTTGGACGGGGAGTTGTTGTGCCAGTCAAACCACCAATCTCCTGCGTCGTAAATGACGTCAATACCAGCATCATGGAAAATAGTCCGAAGGTTAAAATTGCTTTTTTCATAATTTGAGACATTTAATGTGTATGTTATTTTGTTCTGTTAGGGTCTGTGAACTTTAACTTCACGGGGTAAAACTACACAGCAACGTCTGCTCATCCCCTATGTTTAAAGGGGTTTTGGGTAGATGGTACAAGTCTGATAGTGGATGGATGGCAAATCCGGGTAGACGATTTATCTAAATTTCCAGATAATTGCCATTTGTGATGGTTTCAAGGATGGAATCGATGTTTTCCTTGTATGATTTTGAGAAGGGTAGTTTGATCGCGGAGTTTTTGATATAGCAAACCGAGTTACCGGTGTGAATCCGCGAAACGTAATCAATGTTTACAATGTAGCTGTTGTGAATCCGGACAAAAGGTGATTGCAGCACATTTTCAAAATGTTTCAGTGTTTTAAATGCGGTTATCATTTCCCCGTTGTTCAAATGGATGTCGGTAGAATTATTGTCGGCCTGTAAATACGCAATTTCATCGGCATTGATAAACCTGTAATCCCCGTAAGATTTCACGCAGATCACCAGGGGTTTTTCCTCAGGCTCATCTAGCGGTGTCGGAGGCTGAACGGCTATGAGGCCATCTTCAGGATCAGGTTCCTTGTGGAGTGCAACATCTTTTTTAGGTTCTTCCAGTACAATAGGCAGGGTAATTACAGGCGCAGTACCCCCGGACATCCGGTCAAGGCGGAAAATCGCCTTCCTGAAATCAACTTTTGAAAGTGGATTAAGCAGATAGTCGAACACCTCAAAACGCAGTGCTTGCAATGCTTGCTGCGCCGATG
>JAEZGB010000010.1 GCA_023437485.1 Bacteroidota bacterium | reverse complement strand
AACAAGTACGATGTGTTCAAAAACCTGTACTACCTGTATATGGTGGCAGGGGTACTGATGCTTATTTTGACCATCATCAGTATTTTTTACAACACCAAACCCGTGCGGATGGCCATCAACGCCTTTCATATCCTGATCGGCTTTTTCTTTGTGGTGCACACCGTCGGGCTTATCGTGAGATGGTATATTTCGGGACACGCGCCCTGGAGCGACGCTTATGAATCGATGATCTATGTTGCCTGGGCCACAATGTTCTTTACCCTGGCCTTTGACCGCAAATCCAAACTCACGGTAGCCTCGGGAACCTTTGTCACCTCGATGATCCTGATGATCGCGCACTGGAGTTGGATGGATCCTTCGATCGCCAACCTGCAACCGGTGTTAAATTCCTATTGGCTAATGATACACGTCGCGGTAATCGTGGCCAGTTACGGGCCTTTCGCGTTGGGCATGGTCCTGGGAATTGTAGCCATGCTGCTGATGCTTTTTACCAATACGGCCAACAAGAGCCGGATGCAACTTCATATCAAGGAAATCACCTATATCAATGAAATGGCGCTCACCATCGGGTTGGTGTTGCTCACTATTGGGAACTTCCTGGGCGGGCAATGGGCAAATGAGAGTTGGGGGCGTTATTGGGGATGGGACCCGAAGGAAACCTGGGCACTGATTTCCATTATGGTTTACGCCTTCGTGATTCACATGCGCTTTGTTCCTGCGCTCCGCGGAAAATTCATCTACAATTTCATGAGCGTGCTGGCCTTCGCATCAATCCTGATGACCTATTTCGGGGTGAACTTTCACCTGAGCGGGTTGCATTCGTATGCCTCCGGCGAGCGCCAAAACGTTACGGTTTACCTGTATGTCCTCGCGGGATTCCTGTTGTTTTCGGCGCTGGTTTACTGGCGATACAGGAAGCACAATAAAATTTAAGGGCAAATTAACGCCCTAAAAGCATTCGGCGGGCGCAGGCGGCACGGTCTTGGCAAGGCGGGGCGCCGATGAAAAAACTTCCGCTTGCCTTCCTATTCTTTTTACCGATCTGGCTCATATCCTGTTCAGGCGCAGGCCCTTTTGAACGTGAGACCGCCCGTGAGGCCCATGAGAGAAAGTTTAAAAAACACCCGATGCTTGGGCAATGGCAGGCGGGCTTTCGCGAGGCTGTTTTGCATCCGGTATCGGTTTCATTGCCCTACGCCGAAAGGCAAAGCTTCAGCACCGGCCGCGAAGCAACATCCTACCGCATTGACCTTCGGCAGGGCGAGCGCATCTCCGTTAAGGTCAAGGCGACGGCCGCGGTGCTGTCGGAATTGCAAAATGCATCCGCCCAAGCCATTGCAACCTCCGACACATTGGGCTCACTGACATTCACGGCCCGGGAAACATCACATTTTACGCTCATTATCCAGCCAGGCCTTGAAACCACCGGTGATATCCTGGTGCAAATGGAGAAAGGGGCGAGCCTGGGTTTCCCGGTGGCAGGTAAGGGAAATTCCGCGATCCAAAGTTTTTGGGCCGATGTACGCGATGGGGGTAAGCGCCGCCATGAGGGAATTGACATTTTTGCCAAACGCGGAACTCCGGTGGTGGCCGTAGCCGATGGTTTTGTGACCTATACCGGTGAGCGAGGCCTTGGCGGCAAGCAGGTCTGGCAAAGATTGGGACTGATGGGACATTCGGTTTATTACGCGCATCTGGATGGAATTGCGGTGGGTTCGGGCAGTCGGGTCAAAGCCGGCGACACGCTTGGTTTTGTGGGGAATACCGGAAATGCAAAAGGCACCCCGCCACACCTGCACTTTGGAATCTATGGCTCATCGGGCGCGGTAGACCCTCTGCCGTTCGTCTATCAGTCCAATCCAATGTCGGCTACCTCTTTCTCAATGGCAGCCAAGTCGCCATCGGTAAAAATCGGCACCAATAAAGCTAATTTCAGGTCCTCGCCAAATGCGTCTGCCTCAATCATTGCCCAGGTCCCGCGCGATTCAAGATTCAAGGTTCTGGGCCGCACGAGCGACTGGCTGCATGTGCGTTCTTCCGATGGAAGCCGCGGGTTCCTGCACCTTTCGGTCACTACAGCCGTAAACTAAAAAAAGCCCCCGAAGGAGCTTAATTGGTTATTCGGAATGCTATGTGCGGCGGGACATCGCCCCGTTGACCGCGGCCACAACACCGCCCACCAAAGCACCAATCACGATGCTGACCCCTACATCGAGCAGGAATTTGGTCCAGTTCACCACGGCGTCATCGGCTGCCATAAAAAAGTTGTTCATGATCCCCATGATCAGGCCCAGTGCAGTGCCCGCCAAAACGCCACCGGAAAAGGTGGTCACGCTGGCCCATCGCACAAAAATGTAGGAGATCAAAAATCCAAAGCTCATGCATCCGCCTATGATCATGCCCAAATTGGGCTCACCGGTCGCGAAATATTCCTGAAAGATTATTCCGTAGAATATCCAGCCCAGTAAAAAGTCGGTTATTCCTCCGGCAATGCCACCGGCAATAAAATTTCCTGTTTTCATAATGTATTGGTTTTAAATTGGTTCAATTAAATGTAAGCCCAATACGGAAGAAATTTTAACATTTGCCCCAGGTGGTTTTCCACAAACTTATAAACATCAATCGCGGTACATGCGGTTGTAAAGCGAAGTGTAGATTTCGCGAACGGCCTTGCGTTTGAGTTTCATGGTAGGGGTGAGGTGGCCGCCATCTATAGACCATATGTCAGGCGTGAGCTCAAACTTTTTGATCTTTTCATAATTGCCGAACTGTTCGTTTAGCCGCTCCACTTCCTCGGCTATCCGGTTTACCACCCGCTCATCGGAAGCGATGCTGCCCTGATCCCCGGGCAATTCAATATCGTGCAATTTCGCCCATTCGCGCACGAACTCAAAATTGGGCTGAATGAGCGCGGCCGGCATCTTCTCGCCATCGCCCACCACCATGATCTGTTCAATAAAGCGCGACTGCTTCATAGCGTTCTCGATGAGTTGCGGTGCGATGTACTTCCCGCCGGAGGTCTTGAACATCTCCTTTTTACGGTCGGTGATGCGAAGGAAACCGTCCTTGTCAATTTCGCCGATATCGCCGGTGTGGAAGTATCCGTCGACGATGGCCTCGGCGGTTTTTTCCGGATCCTTGTAATAGCCCAGCATCACGTTTGGCCCCTTGCAGAGGATTTCACCATCGGGCGCAATTTTGACCTCGACCTTTGGGATCACGCGCCCCACGGTCCCGATCCGGAAACCGCCGTTGCGCATGTCGTTTACCGCTATTACGGGCGAGGTTTCGGTGAGTCCATAGCCTTCCATGACAGGAATTTCGGCTGCTGCAAAAACGCGTGCCAACCTGGGCTGGAGTGCCGCGCTTCCCGAGACCATCAGGTTGAGGTTTCCGCCAAGGCCTTCCTTCCATTTGGAAAAAATCAGTTTTCGGGCAATCTTGAGGTGGAATTCATACCACCAGCCGTTCTGGCCATAGGGTTCGTATTTGAGGCCCAGGTCAATCGCCCAGAAAAACAGTTTTTTCTTGATTCCCGAGAGCGAAGCGCCCTTTGCGTAAATTTTGTCGTACACCTTTTCCAGAAGCCTCGGCACTGCGGTGATCACGTTGGGCCTGACCTCCTTGAGGTTGTCGCTGAGTTTTTCGATCGACTCGGCAAAGTAAATGCCCACGCCGTAATATTGGTAGAGGTAGAGCACCATCCGCTCAAAAATGTGGCAAATCGGCAAAAAACTAAGCGCCTTGGTCTTGCCCGCGTCAAAGGGAATTCGCTGCTCGCTGCAAAGCACGTTGGAGACGATGTTGTCGTGCGAGAGCATGACGCCTTTGGGCCTGCCGGTGGTTCCGGAGGTATAGATGATAGTCGCCAAATCGCCCGGAAGGATCGCGTCCATGCGCTGCTGCACCTCGGGCTGGTTGCTATCGTCGCGGCCAAGTTCCAAAAGTTCGTTCCAGTTCCTGCAGTCGGCAAGGGAGTCAAAGCTGTAAACCTCGCGAAGATTGGGCACGTTGTTGCGGATTGACTGAACCTTGCGAAGTACCTCGGCATCCGAGACAAAGCAATAAATCGCGCCCGAATGGTTCAGGATATACTCGTAATCGGCCTCTGAAATGGTCGGGTAAATCGGTACGTTCTGCGCGCCAACCTGCAGCACGCCAATGTCCATGATATTCCACTCAGTCCTGTTGCTGGAAGAGATGACCGCGATCTTGTCGCCGGCCGAAACGCCCATCCTGAGCAGGGAACGTGAAATCGTGTTGGCCCTGGCAATATATTCGCGCGTGGAGGTTGGAACCCATTTTCCGTCATATTTGGTCACAAGCGCATCGGGGATGTCGTACCGCTCGAGTTGGTGGTAAGGAAAGTCGAATAAACGCGTAATGCCTGCCATCGGGAATTTTTTTGGCAAATTAATCAATAATATAGTTATCGCGTAAAAGTTTCAGCCCGAAAGCCATAAATCTTTAGCTTTGCACGCGAATGACCTCGATCAATCCCCAAAGGCTGCCGCGACTTTCAGAATACAAAGCCCTGTTTTTCAGGGTCGGCCTTGCGTTCGCATTTTACATGTTGGCCCGGGTGCTGTTTTGGGCGTACAATGCGTCGCTGATTGAGGTTTCGTCGGTTTTTGAATTCGGAAAATTGGCCTGGCACGGGCTTGCGTTTGACACCACTGCAATTTTATATGTCAATGCGCTTTTCATTGTATTATCGGTAATCCCGACGGGCTATAATGCCACGCGCGGTTACCAACGGATGCTGAAGGTAGTTTACCTGGTTTCCAATCTGGCCGCCTACGCGCTGAATTTTGTCGATTTCATTTACTACCGATTTACATTTGCCCGGACCACGATGGCCGTGATGGATTCGCTCGAGCACGAACAAAACAAAGCCGCGCTCTTTGGCAATTTCCTGGTCAATTACTGGCATGTCTTCCTATTGTTCATCGCTCTGGCCTGGATGTGGGTTTGGGCTTATGGCCGAATCCGCGTAAGGGAATCCGGACGTACTTTTTCAAAGATCTATTTCGGAACAAGCCTTTTGGCGCTTTTGCTGATTGCGACACTTTGCGTGGGCGGAATCCGCGGCGATTTCAAAAAAAGCACGCGGCCAATCAACCTGGTTGATGCCAGCCGGCACGTCCGCAATCCCGCGCAGGCCGACATCGTGCTCAACACGCCGTTCGCGTTCTTCCGGACCCTCGGCATCAAGACTTTCAAATTGGTGGATTACATGCCGCAGGATTTGGCCGAAACCCTTGCGGTTCCCTTTAAACAATACGGCGACAAAAAGCCGTCGCGGCCCAATGTCGTGATCTTTATCCTCGAAAGCTACGGCCGCGAATACATTTCCTCGTTCAACACCGGGCAAGAGATTCCAGGTTACAAAGGCTATTCACCGTTTGTGGATTCGCTTGCCGCGCACAGCCTGATCTTTACCAATGCATACGCCAACGGCCACAAGTCCATTCACGGAATGTCATCTATCATGGCCGGGATTCCTTCATTCCGCGAGGCGTTTACCTCGTCGCCGTATGCCAAACAGCCCATCGAATCGCTGGTTTCGGTCTTGAAATCCGAGGGCTACACCACATCTTTCTACCACGGGGCGCCCAACGGGTCGATGGGCTTTTTGGGTTTTGCGAACATCCTCGGTATTGAAAACTATTACGGCAAAACCGAGTTCAATGACGATTCGCAGTTTGACGGGGTTTGGGGCATCTGGGATGAACCATTTTTCCAGTATTTCTGCAAAAACCTTGGCAGGGAAAAGCAGCCCTTTTTCTCGACGATCTTCACGGTTTCGTCACACGAGCCGTATAAAGTGCCAAATCAGTACGAAGGGAAATTTCCCGAGGGCGATGTCAACATCCACAAGACCATCGGCTATACTGATCATGCCTTGCGGCGGTTTTTCGCATCGGCACAAAAACAGCCCTGGTTTAACAACACCATTTTTGTGCTGGTCGCCGATCACGGCAATACCATCTTTTACGACGAGTACAAAAAGGAATTCATGAAAAACACCGTCCCAATCCTTTTCTACTGGCCGGGAAGTCAATATGCAGGCGTCAATCACGAATTCGCCCAGCAAATTGACATCTATCCTACCATACTGGATATGATGGGCTACGACAAACCCTTTCGCAGCTGGGGCCGAAGCCTTTTGGGCGATCCCAAAGTCAATCCTTTTGTCATAAAATATTCGGCAAACCAATACCAATATTTTTCAGGCGATTATATTTGCACTTTTGACGGAATGAAGGCCACTGGATTTTTTTCGGCCTATGACAAAGGGATGGAACGCAATTTGCTAAACGCGCGCACCCCAAAAATGGACTCGCTTGAATTGCGGTGCAAGGCGCTGGTCCAGGATTACATGTACCGCATCACTCAAAGAAAATTAGGCCCCCAATGAAAAAGAAAATCTGGATTTTTATCGCGGTTGTTGCCGTAGCCGCCGGAATTTGGAAGATTTACGACGTTTACTTCAACTATCGCTTCATGGAGATCAGCGAGAATAAAGTATACAAATCGGGCGTGATCCCGCCGGATGAGATCGCCGATTACGTCAAGAAATACAACATTAAGTCCATCGTCGATTTGCGCGGTCCCGTCACCCAGGACAAGATCAATAACCCCGAAAACTGGACCCAAATCAATGCCGAGCGCGATGCCGCCGCGAAGATTCCCGGACTGAATTACTATAATATCCCATCGGAACAGGTTCCCAAAAAAGACAACCTCGACAAATTCTTCAAGGTCATGGACGATAAGTCAAACTATCCCGTCCTGATCCACTGCTACCACGGAATCGGCCGCGCGCAGGTCTATTCGGCGGTGTATAGAATTGAGTACGAAGGCTTTGAGAACGACGCGGCCCGCAAACAAGCAGCTTTCCCCGTCATCTTCAGTTCCTTTGACCACGGTACGCCCAAAGGCGAGTTTTTGAAATCGTATGTTTCGAGGAAGGATTCGGTGAAGTAGGGCGTTGCCTTTCACACCGGCCTGCGCACCTGCTGGCTCTTCGCTAAAACAGTCCGCTGGACTGTTTTTTAACGCTCAGCCCTGGCCCGGGCTATCCGCTGTACAAAAAAATCGCCTGGTGGCGATTTTTTTTGTGCCGATACTATCCCTAACGCGGTCTCTCAACCCACTTTCTCGCATTAACAAATGCTTCAATCCACGGCGAAACCTCGTCGGTACGCCCGTCAGGGTAATATGCCCAGTTCCACGGGAAAATCGAACGCTCGATGTGCGGCATCATCACCAGGTGTCGCCCGGTTGAATCGGCCATCATGGCCACGTCAAAGTGCGACCCGTTGGGGTTTGCGGGGTAACCTTCATAGGCATATTTGGCCACGATGTCGTAGCGGCTTTCCTCGTAAGGCAGATCAAACCGGCCCTCGCCGTGCGAAATCCAGACGCCCAGCGTGCTTCCCGCCAGCGATGACAGCATCACCGAATTGTTCTCGCCAATTTTCACCGATGTAAATCCGCTCTCGTGCTTGCCGCTCTGGTTGTGCAACATCCGCGGTTTTTTGTCGTGATCGGGATTGATCAGGCCGAGTTCGATGAACAGCTGGCAACCGTTGCAGATCCCAACCGAAAGCGTATCGGGGCGGGCAAAAAAGTTCTCCAATGCCGTGCGCGCCCTCTCGTTGTAGAGAAAAGCACCGGCCCATCCTTTAGCCGAACCCAAAACATCCGAATTTGAGAATCCGCCCACCGCGCCGATAAACGAGATGTCTTCGAGTGTCTCGCGTCCTGAGATCAGGTCGGTCATGTGGACATCGCGAGCCTCAAAACCGGCCAGGTGCATGGCGTGTGCCATTTCGCGCTCGGAGTTGGAACCCTTCTCGCGCAGGATCGCCGCCTTGGGCCTGTTGCCCGCCGTCGCAGGCAATTTGCCTTCGAATCTATTTGGGAACGTAAATCTGAGTGGCTGCTTCTTGTAATTTTCAAAACGCTCGCGCGCCTTCTGCTCACCCGATTGCTTTTGATCGAGCAGATACGAGGTGCTGAACCACGTGTCGCGCATCGCCGGTATTGAAAAAGTGAATTTATGGTCGCCCGAAACGATTTTGAGTTCGGCCGAATCGTTGAGCGTACCGATTTTGGTGATTCGGATTCCTGCTGATGCCAATTGTCCTGCAGCCTCATCGCGCATCTGCAACACAAGGGCGGCATTCTCGGCAAACAATGTCGCCACGGTATCCGATCCAAGCGAAGTCAGGTCAATATCGGCACCGAGACCGTTGTCGGCAAAGAGCATTTCCAACAGGGTCGTAATCAAACCACCGCAACCGATGTCGTGGCCGGCCGTCACATTGCCTTCGCGAATGAGTTGCTGTACCGAATTGAATGCCTGTGCGAAATATCGCGCATCGGCAATGTCCGGAACCTGGCTGCCCACGGCGTTAAGTGTCTGCATCAGCGCCGAACCTCCAAGCGATGGCCGGTTGCCCGAAAAGACGATATGGTAAAAGTCGCCGCCACCGGGTTTAGCCACAGGTTCGACTACCTTGTTGATGTTGTCACAATGTCCGGCCGCAGAAATAATCACCGTTCCCGGGGATAGGACTTCGCCGTCGGGGTATTTTTGCTTCATCGAAAGCGAATCCTTGCCCGTCGGGATGTTGATGCCAAGGGCGATCGCAAAATCGGCGCACGCCTTTACCGCATCGTACAGCCTCGCGTCCTCGCCCTCATTTTTGCAGGGCCACATCCAGTTTGCCGAGAGCGAAACCGACTTCAACCCTTCGGATAGTGGGGCGAAAACGATGTTGGTCAGCGCCTCGGCAATGGCGTTGCGGCTTCCCGCGGCCGGGTCCACAAGCGCCGTCAGCGGCGAATGCCCGATTGAGGTCGCGATTCCGTGCCTGCCCTTGAAATCAAGCGCCATAACACCCACATTGTTGAGCGGAAGCTGGATCGGGCCCGCGCACTGCTGCTTGGCCACGCGACCACCCACGCAACGGTCCACCTTGTTGGTGAGCCAGTCCTTGCACGCCACCGATTCCAAACGGAGCACGTTTTCGAGGTATTCGGGAATGTTTTGCGCCGAATAGGAAGGGGTTTCGTATTCTCGTGAGACCCGCGCATCGGCCATGACCGTCTTGGGCGAACTGCCAAACATGTCGGCCAGGTCCAGATCCATCGGCTTTTGTCCCGTGCACGCCGATTCGAACTTGAAGTGGTGATCGTCGGCCACCTCGCCCACGTCGTAAAGAGGCGCACGCTCGCGCGATGCAATTCGTTCCAATGTGTCCAGGTCGTTACCGCGGATCACAAGGCCCATGCGTTCCTGCGATTCGTTGCCGATGATCTCCATCGCCGACAGGGTAGGGTCGCCCACGGGCAATTTGTCCAGATCGATGTGGCCGCCTGTGGCTTCCACCAGTTCCGACAGGCAGTTCAAATGTCCGCCCGCGCCGTGGTCGTGGATCGAGACGATGGGGTTGTTGTCGCTTTCGACCAATCCCCGAACAGCATTGGCTGCGCGCTTTTGC
>JAEZGB010000155.1 GCA_023437485.1 Bacteroidota bacterium | reverse complement strand
GCCCAATGCTGAATCAAGGCGAGGTAGCTCAGTTGGTTAGAGCGCAGGATTCATAACCCTGAGGTCGAGAGTTCAAATCTCTCTCTCGCTACGAAAGTTTTTACTTTAAAATCAACGGTTTAGGTACACTAGGCCGTTTTTTTTTGCCCAAACCCTAGTCTCAGGTAAACTCATAATCGACGCCCGTGACCTGCGACAAAAAGGTCTGCGGCGCATCCAGTACAATGGCGTTTCCTTTGGGAATGGGTGTTACAGGGCTATTTGCCTGAAGGTATGACCGCATTGCCCCATGCAGCGTTTGAGTGGTATTTTTGGCATCTTTAACGTTCTTCATCCTGCAAAGCATGTCCTCGGGATCACCTTCCCTCTCGCAGGCAAGCACGCTGTAATATTTATGAACCTTACGCCACGGGCCAGCAGGTTGTGTAAGGCTTCTTTATGGGCCGATGTCGTCAATAAAAAAGAAATCCCGGGGCCATGCGCCACCACCTCGGCCTCCAGACCGTTCCAGCCTGAAAGCAGATTCTCCAAATTCCGGATCAGGCCTTCCTGTTCCGCCACATTGGCCGAACTCATCTGGAAAACAATCCTGTGCGCATCATTATCCTGCGCATAAAATAAGGGACTGAAGGTCAATAACGTAAAAAGCAATAAATTCTTCATCAATAAAAAATTAAAATGGCGGCCAGTGAAAGCGCGCTGATTAATATCCAAAGTATCATTCCCTGGGCAAATACCCTTACTCCCACTGATTTGAGGGTCTCCAGTGACAGCCCCGAACCAATAAGGAACAACGTGGCAACCAATAACCTTTTGGCAATCCAACTGATGGATTGGTATGCCTCGTTGAATTCCGGAAATGCCGAACTCACCGCCATCGCGCCAATAAACAGGAAAATAAAGTACGGAATTGAAATGCGTCCGGTTCGCCTGCTGAAAAGGGCTGTGACCAGGCTCAGCGGAACAATCCACAGAGCCCTGCTCAATTTGACCGTGGTTGCGGTGGCAAGGGCTTCGTTTCCATAGGCCGATGCCGCACCCACCACCGAACTCGTATCATGAATGGCGATGGCGCTCCAAAGGCCAAATTGATATTGAGACAGGCCCATTCCCGCCCCAATCAAGGGGAATACAAACAATGCCACCGCATTCAGAATGAACACGGTGCCCAGTGCCACGCTGATTTGTCTGGCGTTGGCGCCGGTGATGGGCGCAAGGGCCGCGATTGCACTTCCACCGCAAATTGCAGTACCTGAAGACACAAGGTATGAGCTCTTTGAGTCCACCTTGAGCCATTTGCCCAATAGGAACCCGGCGCCCATGACCACAATCAGGGTTGCCACCGTGAGCAGCAAACCTTCTCTTCCCGCGGCCACCGCCGTGGTAATGCTCATGCCAAAACCAAGCCCAATCACTGCCGCTTTCAGGAGCCATTTAACACCCAGGGCGCTTTGACTCGCAAAAGGATTACCCAGGAATATCGCGTACAAAATCCCAGCCAGCAAGGCCATGGGTGCAGTGACCGTCGGTATCAGTGAGAGGGTTAGCAGTGCTATAAACAATATTTTTTTAGGAAGGGGGCTTGCCAACATCGAAAAGCGTTTTTGCAAAACTAACAGCCAAATAAGCGGCGCTTGGTAACAAAGGTTACATTTCAGATAATTTTAGCTTTTGGAGGTCTGTAACAAATGATACTGACAACGGCCTTCCCATTCCCTTTCTTTGCAAAAAAAAATTTATGGATTGGATAATGGAACCCTGGCCCTGGTATGTTGCGGGCCCAATGATTGCGGGCATCATGGCCGCCCTGCTGTTTGCCGGACAAAATTTTGGAATGTCGTCCAACCTGCGCACTTTATGCTCGGCAATGGGAGCCGGAAAATCGTGCGATTTCTTTGCCTTTGACTGGCGTTCGCAACGGTGGAACCTGTTTGTAATGGCCGGCGCGGTGCTTGGCGGTTACATTGCCGTAAATTTTCTTTCCAACGGGACCGCGCCTGAACTGTCCCCGGCAGTAAGCACTGAACTTGCCCAACTCGGATTCCTGGGAGCCGGTGCGGAATATCTTCCTGCAGAATTGTTTTTAACCGAAAACTTGTCGGTAAAAACAGTGTCCCTCCTGCTTTTGGGCGGATTGATGGTGGGATTTGGCGCCAGGTACGCCGGCGGATGCACCTCGGGCCATGCCATATCAGGCCTCAGTAACCTGCAATTCCCATCACTTATTGCCGTGGTAGGATTTTTTGTTGGCGGACTGATTATGGTTTACGGTGTTTTTCCGCTTATTTTCTGATAATAATATAACTGTATGAAAAATTTGATATTTCTGGCTATCGGAACCGCGTTTGGAATTGTTATGTTTAAATCCGAAGCCGCCTCGTGGTTCAGGATTTATGAGATGTTCCGGTTTGGAACGTTCCATATGTACGGGCTGATTGGTTCAGCGCTGGTCGTGGGGGTGTTTATTGTTCAGATCATAAAACGCCGCCAACTCAGGCATATTGGTGGCGATCCAATCATGTTCGTACCAAAAGAGCGCAGCTTTGCCCGGTATTTTTGGGGCGGAACAATCTTTGGCCTGGGCTGGGCGCTCGCAGGGGCATGCCCGGGCCCCATGTTCACCTTGGTTGGAGCGGGTTACTTTCCGCTTATCATCGTGATTGCCGGCGCAGTTGCCGGGACCTGGCTTTATGGGATGGTTCGCAATAAACTGCCTCATTAATCATTATCTTTAAGGTCGATATTTCAAAATATGAAAGACCAGCTGCACCAGGCGTACCGCTCCATTTTTGAACCGGCCCTTATTGACGAGATTTCGCAGTTGGCCACTATTCGGGAATTCGCCGAAGGTGACCGGCTTATCGATATCGGACAGTATATCCGTCAAATGCCGCTGCTAATCAGCGGTGCAATAAAAATCATCCGCGAAGACCGCATTGAAGGTGAATTATTGCTGTATTTTCTGGAACGGGGCGATACCTGCGCCATGACCCTGGCGTGTTGCATGGGCGAAACCAAGAGCGAGGTAAGGGCCGAAGCCGAAACCGACGGCGTGGTGGCCATGATCCCGGTGGAGAAGATGGAAGAATGGCTGGGGAAATACAAGAGTTGGAGGCATTTTGTTTTTATAAGTTATAACAAACGGCTTTCAGAGATGTTGTCGGCGATTGACAACCTCGCGTTCATGAAACTTGACCAGCGGTTGCTTCACTACCTGCGCGAAAAGTCCAAGGTGAACCAATCGACGGTTATTTCCAATACTCATCAGGAAATCGCCTACGAACTCAATACTTCCAGAGTCGTGATTTCCAGGTTGCTAAAGGCGTTTGAAAATGACGGAATTATCAAACTCAACCGCAATACCATTGAAATTCTCAAACCGCGGCTGATGTAACCATTGTTACTGACTGGACAATTGCGCCGATATACATTTGCTCCAAATTAAAAGCTATGGACATTCTGATCATCCTGGGATATTTTTTTGCATTTGTAGCCGGCATTTCGCTGGGGCTTGTGGGCAGCGGCGGCTCTATCCTTACCGTACCCATTCTGGTATACCTGATTGGATTTGATGCAGTGACGGCCACGGGTTATTCACTTTTTGTGGTGGGCGCAACAGCGCTGGTTGGCGGGGTCCGAAATTCACTTCACGGTAATGTCGACTTCAAAATCGCACTGGCTTTTGGGCTACCGTCTCTGACCGCTGCATTTCTGGTCAGGCTTTACGTTATACCCGCAATCCCGGACACTGTGCTACGCACGGAACCCATCACCATCACCAAATCACTCCTTTTGCTGGTACTTTTTGCGGTAGTGATGCTCATCGCTTCAATCAAGATGATCCGGCCTTCGCAAACCGCTGAAAATCCCACCGGGCCCTCCACCGTCAAACTTGCGGCAAGCGGGCTGGGCACGGGAATCCTGGCAGGCGCCGTGGGGGCGGGAGGCGGTTTTTTGATTATTCCGGCGCTGATATTCCTGGCCGGGCTCCCCATGAAAAAAGCAGTGGGGACATCGTTGTTGATCATCGCGGTGCAGTCATTGGCGGGGTTTGCAGGTGATATTGGCCCCGGGACCGACTGGCCTTTCCTTTTGTCATTTACCGCGATGGCCGTTGTGGGGATCTTTGTTGGTATCCGCGCCGCTCGCTTTATTGACGGCGGGAAACTCAAAACGGGCTTTGGGTATTTCTTGGTAGCCATGGCCACCTATATCCTGGTCCGCGAGTTATTTTTTTAGGATTTGTAACATAAGTTACTGCGCGGCCGCTTTACATGAATTAAATTTACATCATTAAAATCACTACTATGTTTTTCCAACACGTATATGACAAATCCCTGGCGCAGGCCAGCTATCTGATTGGTTGCCAGGCAACCGGCGAATCCATCGTGATCGATGCCAAACGGGATGTGGACACTTATCTTGATATCGCCAAACAGAACAATTTAAAGATAACCCACATTGCCGAAACCCACATCCACGCCGATTTCCTGGCCGGGTCGCGGGAACTTGCGGCGCTCACGGGAGCAAAAATGTACCTTTCGGATGAAGGCGGGCCGGATTGGCAATATGAGTTTTCCCATGAAGGTTTGCGTCATGGCGATAAGATCCAGGTGGGCAACCTGACCCTGGAAGTGCTTCATACGCCGGGGCATACACCAGAAAGCATCAGTTTCCTGTTAACCGACAATCCCGCGTCAAAGGAACCGGTGATGATTTTCACGGGCGACTTTGTATTTGTGGGCGATATCGGGCGGCCGGACCTGCTTGAAAAAGCGGCCGGAATGACCGGGACCCAGGAAAAAGGCGCAATGCAGATGTATGATTCAATCCAGCGCTTCGCGGCGCTTCCATCGCATATCCAGGTTTGGCCCGGGCACGGAGCGGGTTCGGCATGCGGAAAGGCTCTGGGCGCTGTTCCCAGTTCCACCATCGGTTATGAACTTATCCGCAATTGGGCGTTCAAATATGACAATGACCCGCAGGGCTTTTCGGACTACCTGCTGGAGGGCCAGCCCGAGCCGCCAAGGTATTTCGCCATGATGAAAAAACTCAACAAGGTGGAAAGGCCCCTGCTCACCGAGGTCCCCAAACATCGCGAGTTGTCTCCTGATGAATTTGGGCGCTCCTATCACGACGGGGTGAAAGTCATCGACACCCGAAATAAATTTGAATTCGCTAAAAAACACCTTAAGGATTCCATAAATATCCAGGGAAACAATTCATTCGCCACCTGGTGCGGCTGGTTCCTAAATTACGACGAACCGTTTATCCTGATAGCCGATCAGGGCCAGATGGATGACCTGACGCGCAAACTGATGCGCATCGGGCTGGACAATATCATGGGATTTGTGGAAGACATCGATAAATTAAATCTCCCGCTCGAAAGCAACGAATTGTTGGATATCGACGAATTCAAATCTTATCTAAACCGCGAAGACGTGCAGGTTGTTGACGTTCGCGGCGAAAGCGAATACAAATCCGGACATGTAGAGGGCGCCGATAATATATTTGTCGGAACACTTGAAAAGAATCTCGATAAGATTGACCGGACCAAAGATCTTGTGATCCATTGTCAAAGCGGCGACCGTTCGGCCATTGCGCAGTCAATTTTAAAGCGAAACGGATTTGACAGTGTTAAAAACTTTTCAGGCGGCATGAAACAGTGGAAAGAGGAAGGAAATAAAACCGTAAGCGAATGAGTATGATCAGGAAATTGATGTTGATACTTTGCCCCATATTAATCCTTAGTTGCAATAAAACGAAAGACATGAACCTTATTTCATCAAACCAGATGCAGGAAGCCATCAATGACAGCTCTCAGGTTCTCGATGTGCGCACCCCGGGTGAATTCAGTGAAGGCCATATTCCCGGCGCGCTGAACATTGATGTGAACTCGCCGGGATTTTCCCAGGCCGTAAATGTGCTTGACAAAGAAAAACCGGTTTATGTGTACTGTCGAAGCGGGCAACGCAGCAGCCGCGCGGCACGCGAACTCAGGGAAATTGGTTTTGACACCGTTTATGACCTGGAAGGAGGAATTATGGCCTGGGAGGGTCAAATCGAAAATTAAACATCTTACCACTTGATAGCAAACGCCGGCGAATAATTTTGCCGGCTTTTTTTATATCGGTTAAAAATCCAGAAATAAAGATTCGAATATTAATCTTTATCGTAATATTGCAATACACAAATATTACGATGGGCGTAACCAAGACCGAACATTTTACCGTAACCCAGAACCGTATTGCAACCATTGCCAAGGCACTGGGCCACCCCGCGCGAGTGGCGATCCTTGAACACCTGGCACGGGTAAACCGTTGCATTAGCGGCGACATCGTCAATGAGCTGCCCCTGGCACAGCCAACGGTTTCACAGCACCTGAAGGAACTGAAGGCCGCCGGCCTGATCAAGGGTTCAGTCGAGGGGAATTCAATTTGTTATTGCATAGATCCAGCCGGATTGGAAGAACTTCGCAAATACTTTGAAAACATGATCGCAGCCGTACGCCAGCCGCAGCCGGCAGATCGCCATTGAAATGTTTTATGTTTTCTCATTAATCAAGAGCTACCATGCCAGCCAATAATTGTGCGTCTGCCGCAAATCGGGGGAAACTCGGATTCCTTGATCG
>JAEZGB010000082.1 GCA_023437485.1 Bacteroidota bacterium | reverse complement strand
GGGATAGCCTTTGGTTTTTTAACCAATCATTAACAGGAAGCCTGTCAAAAAATAATCAATTTGCACCACCAAAAAATTTAACATTCGGGATACCCTACATAACATGGAACAAAATACGGCTTCGCTTAATATCCACGAGATCAATGAAAAAATAGAACGCGAAAGCGCTTTTATTGATCTTTTGATGATGGAAATGAACAAGGTCATCGTGGGCCAAAAACACATGACCGAACGTTTGCTTATTGGGCTGCTAGGGCAGGGCCACATCCTGCTTGAAGGTGTTCCCGGCCTTGCCAAAACACTTGCCATCAACACCTTATCGCAGGCAATTGACGCCTCGTTCAGCCGCATCCAGTTCACGCCAGACCTGCTTCCTGCAGATGTTGTGGGCACCATGATTTACAACATCAAACAGAATGATTTCTCGATCAAGAAGGGGCCGATCTTTGCCAATTTCATCCTTGCCGACGAGATCAACCGGGCGCCTGCCAAGGTTCAGTCGGCACTTTTGGAGGCGATGCAGGAAAAACAGGTGACCATCGGCGATACGAGTTTCAAGCTGGACCGCCCTTTTTTGGTACTGGCGACACAAAACCCGATCGAGCAGGAGGGAACCTATCCGCTTCCTGAAGCCCAGGTTGACCGTTTCATGCTCAAGACCGTTATCGATTATCCAAAAATGGACGAGGAAAGGCTGGTGATCAGGCAAAACCTCAGGGGTGGTTATGAGAAAGTGAACCAGGTGGTTTCAATCGCGCAGATTATTCGCGCCCAGGAATCGGTTCGTGAGGTTTACATGGACGAAAAGATCGAAAAGTACATCCTTGACCTGATATTCGCCACCCGCTATCCTGAAAAATACAAACTCGAAAAAATCAAACCGCTCATCAGTTTTGGGGCTTCGCCGCGCGGCAGCATCAACCTTGCCACGGCGGCAAAATGTTATGCGTTCATCAAACGCCGTGGTTATGTGATCCCTGAGGATGTACGGGCCGTGGTTCATGATGTTTTGCGCCACCGTATTGGTGTGACTTATGAGGCCGAAGCCGAAAATATCACATCGGTTGACATCATCAACAAAATCGTCAACGAAGTAGAGGTTCCATAATTGCTCAAAGTTCAGGGTTTAAAGCACACCACGTTCTTTAAACTTTTTTACGTTGAACATTGAACCAAAATTAATGGATACAAAAGAACTGCTCAAAAAAGTCCGCAAGATTGAAATCAAGACCCGGAGGCTCAGCGACCACATCTTCTCGGGCGAATACCACACATCTTTCAAAGGACGCGGAATGACCTTTAGCGAGGTCCGGCAGTATCAATTTGGCGACGATGTCCGCGCGATTGACTGGAATGTGACCGCACGCTACAACGAGCCATACGTCAAGGTTTTTGAAGAGGAGCGAGAACTCACGATGTTGCTCATGGTCGATGTGAGTGGATCGGAACAATTTGGGACGCGCGGAGGATTTAAAAGTGAGATCGTGACCGAGATTGCGGCAACCCTGGCTTTTTCGGCAACGCAAAACAATGACAAGATCGGCCTGATACTTTTTTCCGATACCGTCGAGCTTTTTATCCCGCCAAAAAAAGGGCGGTCACATGTTTTGCGCATCATCCGGGAACTCATTGAATTTGAGCCTCAAAGCCGCCGTACCGACATTTCACAGGCGCTCAAATTCCTCTCGGGAATCATGAAGAAAAAGGCAATCGTGTTCCTGATTTCTGATTTTATTGCGAAGGGCAATTACGAGCAAACTCTGAAAATTGCTGCCAAAAAACACGACATCACCGGCATCCGTGTCTATGATGTCCGCGAGGAAACACTGCCCAACCTGGGAATGGTCCCCATGCTGGACGCCGAAACGGGCAATGTAGTGCTGATTGATACATCATCGGCATCGCTTAGAAAGCAATACGAGCAGGACCACCGGGATAAGGCCGCATATTTTAAGGAAACTTTTTCGCGCTGCGGCGCCGGATCATTTTCCACGCGGGTCGATGAAAGTTACGTAACCAAGCTTTTGGGCTATTTCAAATCGCGCTGATGAACGGTGCCGGAAAATATATTACAATTATCGCGTTGTTGCTGGCCGCATGGGCACAGTCGCAAAACCCTGTCGTGGCATCGGTAGATTCGGTCCGCAAAAAGATTGGCTCCGAGTTCAGGCTAAGCATCAGGGCCACTGCCGATACATCAGCCAGGGTCAGTTTTCCAGCCGGCAAAAATTTTGGGCCGATGGAAGTCATCCGCAATTACAAAATCGATACGGTAAACCACGGCGCGAGTTATGAACTCATCAAACAATACGGACTGACGCAATTTGACTCAGGCCGGTATGTAATCCCGCCGCTTGAAGTGGCCATCGGCAAGCAAACCTTTCCAACCGACAGCATTGCCCTTGAGGTCATGCCCGTCCAGGTTGATACGCTCAAGCAAAAACTTTACGATATCCGCGATATCATTTCAACCGGGAAACCTTCGTCAAACTGGTGGATCTATGCGCTTATTGCCGTTGCGTTGGTCGCCGCGGGTTACCTGGCTTATCGGTATTATTATCAGCGCCGATCATCGTTGCCGGGAAAGCAAATTTATCGTTCGCCCATTGAAAAGGCTACCGTGCTGTTGCAGCAACTTGAAAAAAAGGATCTCCTGCAACGCGGCGAGGTCAAATCCTATTACAGCGAGCTCACTGACATCGCCCGAAATTACATTGAAGAGGCCATTCACATCCCCGCGATGGAAAGTACCACTTCTGAACTGCTCGATGCGCTTAGGAAAGCATCGGTCGAAAAAAACATGGCGCTTTCAAGTGAAACCGCTTCTGACCTGGAACGCGTGCTCCGGCAGGCCGACCTGGTCAAATTTGCGAGGTCCAGGCCCGCGACCGATGAGATCGCCGACCACCGCGGCAGAATTGAAAAAGCCATCCTGACGCTTGACCGCTCAATACCCGAGGAGATTGCACAGGAGGACGAACATATTGCTCAACTTAAGCGGGAGCGCGAACTTAAACGCAAAAAGCAGCGCAAGATCATGATTTATTCCGGGATTGCCGGTTTGCTGGTGGTGCTGGTCGCCGGGTATTTCGTAGCCACCAAAGGATTTTCTTACTTCACGGACAATATCTTCGGGCACCCTGTAAAGGAACTGGCCGAAGGGGAGTGGATCCGCAGCGAATACGGCAACCCGCCGGTAATTATTGAAACCCCGCGCGTGCTTCGGCGCATGATGGCTGAGGACGAACTACCGCCAGACGCCATTGCCATGCTCAAAGATTTACAAATGTTCAGCTACGGTTCGCTCACCGATAATTTTTATGTTATCGTTTCCACCAACCAATACAAAGAGCAGATCGATTTGTCGCTGGAAAAAGCAATCGAAGGAATTCTGGCCACCATGGAAACCCGCGGGGCGCAAAACATGCTGGTCAAGCAGGAAAGCTACGAAACTGATTTAGGGATTACGGGAGTCAAGGCATTCGGGACTTTTACCCGGGAAAACGACTCTGGCAAGCGTCAAAAAATATACTACGAACTGTTGCTGTTTAAACAGGAGAACGGGCTGCAGCAAATTTTGGTCTCGCATCTCGAAGACGATGTTTATGGCCAGCAGGTCCGCGAGCGGATTGTCAATTCGGTTGAACTAAAACGCCCCGCGCAATGAGCGAAATAACTTTCATGCATCCGCAATTCCTTTGGCTGTTGTTGCTCTTGCCGGCACTGGCGGCGTGGTTTTACTGGCGCCGCGATGATGTTTCGGCACCGCTCAAAATGAGTACGGCAACTGATCTGGCCAAACACAATTCAATATGGGCGCGGTTAAAGCCGGTTTTGTTCGCGATGCGTCTGCTGGCACTCTCGGCAATTATTGTGGCCATGGCGCGGCCGCGGACGGTGGACGTTTCGAGCCAAACCAAGACTACCCGCGGTATCGATATCGTCATGGCAATAGACGTTTCGGGAAGCATGCTGGCGCGAGACCTGAAGCCAAACCGGATGGAGGGCTTGAAGACGGTTGCCCGTGAATTTGTAGAAGGCCGGCCCAATGACCGTATCGGAATTGTGGTGTATGCAGCCGAAGCCTATACCAAAACCCCTGTTACCAGTGACAAGGCCGTGGTGCTTGAGGCGCTGAGGTCCGTCAAGTATGACAATGTCCTGCAGGATGGGACCGGCATCGGGATGGGGCTTGCCACGGCGGTAAACCGTTTGCGGGACAGCAAGGCCAAAAGCAAAGTGATCATCCTTTTGACCGATGGAGTAAACAATTCGGGTTTTATCGAGCCTGAAACGGCTTCGGATATCGCCCGTGAATTCGGGATTAAGGTTTACACAATCGGGATCGGGACCAACGGAATGGCCGAATTTCCGTACGCCTATGCTCCTGGCGGCGGGTTTTTGTTCAGGATGATGCAGGTTGAAATCGACGAGCAGCTCATGAAGCGCATCGCGGCCAATACGGGTGGGAAATATTTTCGGGCCACCAGCAATAAAAAGCTTCAGGACATCTATAACGAAATCAATAAACTTGAGACTACTGAAATTGAGGAGCTGAAGTTTTATGATTACGATGAGAAGTACCGTCCGCTGGTTTGGCTTGCAGGGCTGTTGCTGATTATTGAATTTGGATTGAGACAAACCCTTTATAGAAGTTTTATCTGATGGTGGAGTTTGACAAACCGGAATATTTCTATCTGTTGGCCCTGCTGGTGCCGATGGCCTTGTTGTTTTTGGCCAACCGTTTCTGGATGCGCAAAAAGCAACGTGAATTTGCCGAGACGCCACTGCTCAAAAGGCTTGCGCCGGATCGTTCGTCGGCAAAACCAATAATTAAATTTTCGCTGTTCGTGCTGGCATGTGCCTTCGTGATAACCGCTTTGGCAAACCCCAAGATCGGTATGAAAACTGAAACCGTTAAGCGCGAAGGGATTGACATCGTGTTTGCCGTCGATGTTTCCAAAAGCATGCTAAGCGAAGATGTTGCGCCCTCAAGGCTGGAAAAGACCAAGCAGACGGTTTCGCAAATTATTTCAGGGCTCTCAGGTGACCGGATTGGGATCATTGCCTATGCGGCCAGTGCATTTCCCGTCCTGCCGATCACGACCGATTATTCGGTGTCGCGGATGTTTCTCCAAAGCATGAACACTGACATGGTTTCGTCGCAGGGAACTTCGCTGGGCGAGGCCATTACGCTCGCCGAATCGTTTTTTGACAAAGAAAGCAAGACCAATAAACTTCTGATCATAATTTCGGACGGTGAAGATCACGAGCTGGGATCAGAAAATGCCGCAAAGCAGGCCAAAAAAGCCGGGATCAAGATCATTACGGTGGGGATGGGCACTGCCAAGGGTGGCCCGATTCCGATTCGGGAAAACGGCCGCGTGGGGCAATTCAAACGCGATGGCAACGGCCAGGTGGTGATCACCAGGCTTAATGAACCCAACCTCAAGGAAATTGCCAAGAGCGCCGGCGGAGGATATGTTTATGGCGCCAATTCCCGTGAGGTTGCCGAATATGTGAAAAATGCGATCGAAAACATTGAACGGACGGAATTTGAGTCGCAGGAATTCACTGACTTTAATTCGCAGTTTCAGTGGTTTTTGGGTTTTGCCTTTATATTGCTTTGTGCCGATATCTTTTTGCTTGAAAGAAAAACCAAATGGTTGCGCAAGTTGAACCTGTTTAATGAAAAGGAGAAATGAGGAAGTTGATATTGATACTGATCGCAAGCGCGGGATTGAATGCCCAGGAAAAGGACGTTCTGCCCCGGGGAAACGAAAAATTTGCAAATAAGGAATATGCCGATGCCGAGGCGCAATACCGCATCGCCGAACACAGGGACCAATCGGCCACCGCCAGTTATAACCTGGGAAATTCGATTTACAGGCAAAACCAATATCTCGAGGCGCGCAATTCATACCTTAAGGCAATTCAGACAGCCCAAACCCGGGAGCAAAAACATCGCGCGTTTCACAACCTGGGCAATGTGATGATGAAGGAAAAGGATTACCAGGGCGCGGTTGAAGCCTACAAAAACGCGCTTAGGAACAACCCCGCCGATGACCAGACCCGCTATAATTACGCATTGGCAAAGAAATTCTTGAAAGACAATCCGCCCAAAGACGACAAGAAGGACAAGAAAGACGACAAGAAGGACGACAAGAAGGACGACAAGAAAGACGATAAAAAAGACAATCAACAACAGCCGCAAGGCAATCAGGGCGACAAACCCGAGCCAAAAGACCAGGGCCAACCCAAGGATGACGGCCCCGATGGCCCGGAGCCAAAGCCGGCTCCGGGTGGTTTGCCCAAAGAACGTTTGGAGAATTTGTTAGACGCAGTCAACAATGAGGAGCGCAAGGTGCAAGGTAAAGTCAACCAGAAAAAAGTACCTTCGCAACCCCGCCGAAATGAAAAGGATTGGTAATGAAATCGATTGTAAAAATCACTTTGTTTTTTGTGCTTGCCTGCCAGGGCCTTTTGGCGCAGGTGCAGTTTGAGGCACGTGCCAGCAAGCAAACCCTGGGGATCAATGAACGCCTGCGGATAGATTTTACGATGAACGCTGACGGTGACAACTTTGTGCCGCCACCATTTGAGGGTTTCCGGGTGGTTGCAGGCCCCAGCCAGCAAGTGAGCCAATCTTGGGTCAATGGCAAGAGCACCTTTAACAAAACGTATTCGTATTACCTGTTGCCTACCCAGCGAGGCCAGCTCACCATTCGACAGGCGTCGGTGGAAATTGACGGTCAGGTTTACAAAACCACTCCCATAAAAATTACTGTCACGGCTGCGGTGGAGCAGGCTCGCGATCCCAACGAAACCACCGTGAGCACTAACGATGCGCTGCACCTGGTTGCCGAGGTTTCCAAAACCGATCCGTACCTGAACGAACCCATAACAGTGGTCTATAAGCTTTACTTCAATTACAATATCGGTATCACCAATTTTCGCGAACTCGACAAGCCCAAGTACAATGATTTCTGGAGCCAGAATATAGAGATCAAACAGCTGCAGGTAGAGGAAGGACGCTATAATGGCGAGAAATACCGGTACATCGTGCTTAAAAAAGCAGTATTGTATCCGCAAAAATCAGGAAAGCTTGAAATTGAGCCATTGGCGCTTGATGTTGACGTGGAACTTCCGTCAAACCGCCGGACAATCTTTGGGCAGATGATCCCAATCCAGGACCACAAGCGCGTTTCGGCGGGGGCCAGGACCATCAACGTAAAGCCATTGCCCGAGGATGGAAAGCCAGCCGACTTTTCAGGTGCCGTCGGACGGTTTGATTTCAAGGTTACGCCGTCGCGGACACTGCTTAAGAACGGCGAATCACTGGATCTGGTTGTTAGCGTGAACGGTTCGGGGAACCTCAAACTTTTCAGCCTGCCCAAACCCGTGGTGCCCGCCGCCCTTGAAATGTATGATCCCGTCCGAAAGGAAAGTGTCAATACAACTCTAAACGGCATGTCGGGCCGGATGAGCGACACTTACGCCATAATTCCGCAATCACGCGGCAAATACCCCATCAAACCCTTATCGTTCACGTATTTTGATCCCTCGGCCAAAAGGTATAAAACCATTACTTCAGACGAGATCATGGTCAATGTGCTTGACGGGCCGCAACAAGATGCAGGGCCTTCGGTAGCCGATGCGGCGCCTTCAGCCGGCAAGCAGCCCATCGCTTCCAAAGCACAATTCAAATTTATAAAGCTAAAAACGCAGCTCAAACCGCAGCAACCGGATGATTTTTTGGGATCGGGACTGTTTTACTCTTTGGTTGGGCTGCCGTTGATGGGAATTCCGCTGCTCATGCTTGTAAAGCGGAAGCAGCGAGCCATTGAATCAGATGTGGTAGGCAACAGGGCACGCCGATCGCAAAAACTGGCGCGGAGGTACCTTTCCGAAGCCGGCCGAAACATCGCCAACAAAGAACTGTTTTACAACTCACTTGAACGCGCCCTGCACAACTTTTTGCGCGCCAAACTTGGAATCGAAACCAGTGAAATGAGAAAGGAAAATATTCGGGAGTTATTGACCACGCGCGGTGCCGGGGTTCAGGCTGTTAACGGTTTCATTGGTCTGATCGAGAGCTGCGAACTCGCGAGGTATGCACCGGTTTCATCGGTGTCAATCAAACAGGATTATGAACGTGCCGCGGGCGTAATTTCGGAACTTGAAAAACAATTGAAATGAGGCCGTATTTGACACTTTTTGTAATGTTTATGGGTTTTTTTGCCCTTGGACAAAGCCATTTTGAGAAGGGCAATGTGCTTTATCAAAAGGAGCAATATGCCGATGCAATCCGGGAATATGAAGCCGAACTGTCTAAAGGCCTGCATTCGGCGGGGCTTTATTTTAACCTGGCCAACGCCTATTACAAAATGGACCGGGTGGCACCGGCGGTATTCTACTATGAGAAGGCATTGCTGCTTGACCCGAATGATCGCGACATCAGGGTGAATCTGGGCTATGCGCACAATATGATGATCGATCAGGTGCGGGAACTTCCACGTGCGGGATTTTCAAAGTGGCTGCATGACTTTACCGGAATGATGCATTACGATTGGTGGGGCTGGGTTGCAGTTGCGCTTTCGGTCGCGGTTTTGGGATTATTTGCAGGTTACTATCTTTCATCGGCGGCATTATCTAAACGCATTTATTTTTTTGCGATGCTGATTGCGCTCGCCTTGATGGTACTGGCTGCTTTGTCAGGCATTTATGAAAAGGATCGATTGGCAGGTGAAAGGCCGGCCATAGTTTTTAGCGCCGCCGCGATTGTCAAAGGCGAACCCAGAGGCGCATCCACCGATGTAATTACCCTGCATGAAGGCACCAAAGTTTTTGTGCTCGAAGAGTTGGGAGAGTGGAAAAAAGTGCTTTTGCCCGATGGGAATGACGGTTGGATCCAGTCCTCGGCGATACGTGAACTCAAGCCCTGACCAGGTCCCGGCCCGCGGGTACCCAATCCGTCAGCGACGGATAAAGCAATTTACCAACACCTGTAACCGGACCGTACAGTAGGGAGGATTCCCGGGTTTCAGTGCCCGGAAGGTCATACCGGGCCATGGTGACCAAAAGTGTCCCGGCAATCAGAGCGAGTTTCATCATGCCAAAAACTCCGCCCAAAATCCGGTTCATAATTCCCAGGCCCGCAAATGATGCCATGGTGGTAAAGATTTTTGCCAATAATGAGATAGCGATAATCACGGCCAGTACAAGCACCGCGAAAGATACAAGGCGAACCGCCAGCGGATCCCACGAAACTTTTTTCGCAAGGACATCGGCCAAAACCGACGAAAATTTTACGGCAATAAAGATTCCCGCTATCAGCGATACCAGCGAAGCCAGTTCCAGGAAAAATCCGTTGAACAGTCCTCGGACAAGCCCGTAACCCAGGATTGAAGCCAGCAAGATGTCTATTAAGCCCAAGTGCAAATTTTGCCGCAAGATAAAACCTTTTGACCGATGCCCCAAGAGGCGTATCTTTGCCGCATGTCCAGAGATTTACTTTTAAAGGAGCGTTGGGAACTTGTTGTGAGCCGCCTTTCCGACCAATTTTCGCAAGGCGAGGACCTTGACCTAGACGCGATTATTTACCTGATAGGTGTTCAGGAACTCGGGCAGGTGCACCGCAAATTCAAAAAGGACGAGAAAGTTAACCTGATGCACATTGCAATCTGCAGGCTTTTGGAACCCTACGGATACTATGAATTTGATTATTTTGACCGCGAGGGCTGGCCGCATTACAAGGTGCGCGA
Organism: Bacteroidota bacterium; assembly: GCA_023437485.1. Classification (GTDB taxonomy): domain Bacteria; phylum Bacteroidota; class Bacteroidia; order Flavobacteriales; family Flavobacteriaceae; genus Flavobacterium. Next base: position 11,191 of record JAEZGB010000082.1, on the reverse strand, counting down.
AGAACTTCCCGCCTTAAAGGCAGGCGAACAATCGGTATTGATGAAGGAAGCCATTGTTCAATATTTCATCGAAAAGGAATTCATACAATGATTTCCCAATTGCTGGTCTTTTCAACAATTCGGTGCGCGGAATTTACTTAAATTTGCACCTCTCTCACCATACCATGATCGACAATATCAAGAAATACATCCTCGAGGCTGAGGCGTTTGCCACGCAAAGTGCCGATGAACTCGAAGCTTTCCGCATTCGCTTTTTGGGCAAGAAAGGATTGCTGAATGATTTTTTTGCTGAATTCCGCAATGTTCCCGCCGACCAGAAACGCGAGTTTGGGCAGGTTATCAACCAACTCAAGCAAGCCGCCGAAGAAAAGGTACGCACCATACAGGAACAATTGGAATCAGGCGAGGAGTCCAAGGGGCTTTACGGCGACCTGACGCGCCCGGCCGAACCGATGAAAGTCGGCGCACGCCACCCGATTTCAATTGTGCGCAACCAGATTGTTGACATCTTCTCAAACATTGGTTTTAATGTATCCGAAGGCCCTGAGATTGAGGATGACTGGCACAATTTCACTGCATTGAACCTTCCGGAATACCATCCGGCGCGCGATATGCAGGATACGTTTTTTATCCAGACCAACCCCGATGTTTTGTTGCGCACGCACACTTCATCGGTACAAGTCAGGTATATGGAAAGCAACAAACCGCCTATCAGGACCATTTCGCCCGGGCGAGTCTTTAGGAATGAAGCGGTTTCGGCAAGATCGCATTGTATTTTTCATCAGGTAGAGGGGCTTTACATTGACAAGGACGTTTCCTTTGCCGATCTTAAGCAGACCTTGCTGTATTTCACGAAAGAGATGTTCGGCAAGAGCAAGATCAGGCTTCGCCCGTCGTATTTCCCGTTCACCGAACCCAGTGCCGAGGTTGACATTTATTGGGGCCTCAAGACCGAAACCGATTATCGCATCACCAAGGGAACCGGCTGGCTGGAAATCATGGGCTGCGGAATGGTGGACCCTAACGTCCTTAAGAATTGCAACATCAACCCCGACGAATACACCGGTTTTGCTTTCGGAATGGGCATCGAGCGCATCGCCATGCTGTTGTACCAAATTGGCGACATCAGGATGTTTTATGAGAACGATGTGCGGTTTTTGGAGCAGTTTAGGGCGAGTATTTGACGAATGTCGCATGACTAATGTCTAATGATTTTTACCAACGGGCATTCAAGAAAAATTAACTTACGTAAGTAGACAAAGCTTCTTATTTGGTTCATTCGACGTTCGACATTTGACATTTGACATGAGAAAAGACATCACCATCCCCGAAGTTTCAGGCGTTTTCATGGCCGCGGTCCAGGAGTGGAGCGACGATTTCATGCAAAATGTTTGGAATGTGTACCTGATTAACGTCAACGACGAACCACTGAGCAATATCATGGTCGTATCAAAAGCGTTTGGGACAATCGATGGCGAAATGCGCAAGACCTCGATGCTTCGGCATGCTTACATGGACATCGCATCAAATGCAGCGCACAAGGTGGAGATGATCGAGGACAGCGTGCTCGCGCTCAACAACGAGTTCATGGTCACTTTTTTCATTGGGAAGACGCTTTACGACCGTAAATTCATCTTTAAGGCAAACCTGCTCAGTCCCGAAAATACTGAAGAAGTTCCCGTTTTGAACAAGCCGGGGGTAATCGTGCGCTAGGCTTTTCTCGCTGCCTTTTGGTGCTTGCCCTTCCAGGAGAAATAGCCGACGACAAAAACGCCTCCAGGTACGACGGTCCGGATAATCAACCCACGCAAATCCAGGGGCTCCTCCCTAAATAGACGTCAGTCCAGTTTTTCGGTTAGTTTGCGAAAGACTTTACGCGCCTCCTTGCCTTCGTACAATATAGCGTAAACCGCATCGATGATAGGTGTCTTGGCGCCATATCCCTGGTTGAGCGTGTAGGCGCTTCGGGTGGCGTAATACCCTTCGGCCACCATGCTCATTTCCATCATTGCCGATTGCACCGTGTAACCTTTGCCGATCATATTGCCAAACATCCGGTTGCGCGAGAAAACCGAGTATCCGGTCACCAACAAATCGCCCAAATAAGCCGAATCATTGATGTTGCGCTTCATCTTGTGGACCTTCCGGATGAACTTCTTCATCTCGCGGATGCCGTTACTCATCAACACACTCTGGAAATTGTCGCCATAACCAAGCCCGTGCGCGATTCCTGCCGCGATGGCGTAAATATTCTTGAGCATTGCGGCGTATTCGGTGCCGATGATGTCATCGGTTATTTTGGCTTTGATGAAGTTGCCCGAAAGGCTGTCGGCCACTGTTTTGGCCTTTTTCTCGTCGCCACACGCGATAGTGAGGTAGGAGAGGCGTTCAAGCGCGACCTCTTCGGCGTGGCAGGGGCCGGTGATAACGCCGATGTTGTCGTATGGAATGCCGTATGTTTCGTGGAAGTGTTCGCCGACGATCAAACTCGTCTCAGGGACGATTCCCTTAATGGCCGAAAAAATCACCTTTCCCTCAAGGCTTTCGGAGAGTTTGGCCAGTTCGCCGCTTAAGAATGCCGACGGTATCGCGAAAATCACGTAATCGGCATACGCCACCGCCTCATTGATGTTGGAGGTCAATTTGAGTTTTTGAACCTGAAATTCCACCGAACTCAGGTAATTTGGGTTGTGGTGATGGGCTTTGATATGTTTGATCGCATCCTCGTTGCGCATATACCAGGCAATTTCATCGAGGTTCGTGCAAAGCATCTTGGCGATGGCCGTGGCCCAGCTTCCCCCGCCGATGACCGCAAATTTGGGTGTTTTTGTCATGGTCAGTTATAATTCGGCAAAAGTACCATTAAAATAGCAGATCGGCAATGTGGCATCAGTTCCGATTTTAACACTTCTTTAATACTCTTGACAACAATTTGCCGCGTTTTTGAGCGTTGTTAAGTTAATCAGATCATCTTGAACGACTGATTTGAAAGTTAGTAAATTTTGTTTTGGTGTTATGAGAAAAGCGTTCGTGATTTAGGTCATGAACGCTTTTCGATTTTAAAGGCTTGCCTCCACAATCTGCCGAACCTTCTCCGGCGTCACAAGCTGTTTCTCGCCCATTGTGCGCCATCCGCGCTCGGTAAAGCGTTTCTCGATGATTTCGGGCGCATTGGTGTCCTTTGAGAACTGCGAAATCCGGAGCTCCATCCCCATCGATTCAAAAAATGCCGAAGTACGGTCAATCGCCGCCTTTGCAACTTCCTCATCGGTTCCCTGAAGATTAAAGATCCGCCTGCCGTATTGGGCTAGTTTCTCCATCTTGCTCTCGAACATGGCGCGGTAAAGATTTGGGCCGATGATGGCCAGCGTCCGTGCGTGATCAATCCCGTAAAGCGCCGTGAGTTCATGCCCGATGGAATGCGTGGCCCAATCGGTGGGGACTCCCTTATTGAGCAATCCGTTAAGCGCCATGGTGCAGCACCACATCAGGTTGGATTGCAGGGTATAATCGTCCGGATTCTCGACAATTCCGGGACCGATTTCAATAAGCGTGGTAAGGATGGCTTCGCCGATGCGGTCCTGAAGAAACGCATCGTGCTTATAGGTGAGGTATTGCTCGAGAACGTGGGTGTAGGCATCCACAACGCCGTTCTGGATCTGGCGCTTCGGCAACGATGAAATCACGGTAGGGTCGCAGATGGAGAACTTTGGGAAGAGCGCCTGTCCGCCAAAGGAGAGCTTTTCGTGAGTCGCTTCGATCGAAATCACCGCGCCCGAATTCATCTCGCTTCCCGTCGCCGGAATGGTCAAAACCGTTCCAAACGGCATCGCGTTTTCCTTGATCATCATCCGCTTGCGCAAAATCTCGATTGGGTCGCCGTCAAAATGCACCGCCGCCGACATAAACTTCACCGCATCGATGACCGATCCGCCGCCAACAGCCAGAATGAATTCGATGCCTTTTTGCCTTATTGTTTCAACGGCCTTCATTGCCGTCTCAAAACGCGGATTGGCCTCGATTCCGCCAAATTCGGTAATGTCGTAACCGCCCAGCGCGTGTTTAACCTGGTCGTAAATTCCGTTTTTAAAGATGCTTCCGCCGCCGTAAACCAGCAGTATTTTTGTCTTGGGCGTGAATTCGGGCAGACGGGCAATTTCGCCCTTGCCGAAAATCAGGCGCGTCGGGTTGTAAAGTTCAAAGTTGAGCATGGCAAAAAGTTTTGGCAAAGGTACTGATTGTTAAAATGCGCGTTCGCCAAGGAAAGTTTAAAGTCGAAAGTCAAAAGTCGAAAGATGAAAGTCGACAGAACTCAACCGAAGCCCCGGTTATACCTCAATACTCAGTGCGCATTACCCAAAACTCACAACCCTTTACCCATTACCTATTTATCATTACATTTATCGTCCTAAACCTCTCATTATGAAAAAACTTTACTTTTTGATTACGGCATTTTTTGCAACCGTGATGGCAGGGGCCCAATGTACCGTCCCCGAACTTTCATCGGTTGCGGGCCCGGGCGAGAGCCTTTGTTCAGCCCAAACCGCAACGCTCACCGCAACATCCAACGGCGACCAGATCGTGTGGTTTGATGCGGCTGTCGGCGGAAACGTTTTGGGAACCGGCGACACATTTGACACCGCAACGCTATCGGCGACCACAAGTTTTTGGGCCGAGGCGCAGAATATTGCCGTGGGCGCTCCTATTGCGGGCGGTGGAAAAGTTGCTCCATCCAGCTCCGGCGGAACCACGGTCGTTGCTACGACTAGCCCCTGGGGACTCGCATTTTCTGCAACGCAGGACTTTGTGCTGAATTCGGTGGACGTGTTCCTGAGTTCGGCAACCGCGGGTACGGTGACCGTTCAGCTCAAGGATGCAAACTACAATCTTTTGGAGACCGTGCAGGTCCAGGCGCCCGCGGGCGGCAGCAGTAGCGCGCCGGTCCAGTTCACCATTCCGTTGGGTTTTATGATCGAGGGCGGCCAGAGCTATAAATTGGTGGTACCAAGCGGAGGCCCTGCAATGATCAGGGACCTTTCTTCCAACGGTTTCCCTTATCCCATCGGGACCGTCGGCACTATTGACAGTGGCACGATCAACAACGCCAATACCAACCCCAATGTTTATTACTTTCTCTACAATTGGAATTTTTCGCCGGTTGAGGTGTGCAGTTCCGATAGGCAGGAAGTCACCGTTGAGGTAATCAATACGCCAGCGCCACAGGGAAATGCTTCGCAGACGTTTGCCGAGGGCGCCACTCTTGCCGATCTTGATGTGGTTGGCGAAGACCTGATGTGGTTTGCGGATGCAGCTGGAACACAACCGCTTTCGCCCGATACCGTTTTAGTGGACGGCACGGTTTACTATGTCCAACAAACCCTGGACGGCTGCCCGGGCGCCATGCTTGCCATCACGGCTACCCAGCAGTTGGGCGTGGGGTCACAGGCGATGCCAAACCTTATGGCCTATCCCAATCCCGTATCGGGTCATTTGACGGTGAGTAATTCACATGCCATGGAATCGGTTGCGATCTATAACCTGCAAGGGCAACTCATCCGCGCAGTTGTACCGGGGGCGGCCGATGTCCAACTTGATTTCTCCGGGTTGAGGTCGGGCCTGTACCTTGTGAAGGTAACGTCGGCCGATAAAAGCGCCACGCTGCCAATTGTCCGGCGCTGATCAATTTTGAAAAAGCAGGAAGAGGTTGATGTCCGAAAGGCGTTAACCTCTTTTTTTATACAGGTTGTTTTGGTCCACGTAGTGCCAAACGGCTTCGGGCATAAGCGGCCGAACGTTTTTTCCCGCGGCAATGTTTTCGCGGATAAATGTCGATGAAATCTCCACAATCGGTGCAGCGATGTGTGAAATCGAGGGGTGATTCTGCAAATCGGTTTTAGCGGCCTCTGCAATCCGCGGATAGACATAAATGCGATGGTTCTGCAAAAGCGTCTCATAATTCTTCCACTTGTGAAGCGAACGCAAGTTGTCCTCGCCCATAATTAGTGAAAACTTGTATTTTGGAAATTTCTCCTCAAGATAGGCCAGCGTATTGACCGTGTAATTAGGTTGCGGAAGTTTGAACTCAATGTCCGACGGCCGTAGTTTGGGATACGCATCGGTAGCCAAATGCACCATCTCGAGGCGCTGGTAGTCGTCAAGCAAAGTGTTCTTTTCCTTGTGCGGATTGTGCGGGGTCACCACCAGCCAGACCTGGTCCAGCCCCGAATGCTCCGCCATGTGGTTGGCGATGATCAGGTGCCCGACGTGGATGGGGTTGAAGGTTCCGAAGTAGAGGCCGATTTTCATTACAATTAGCGAATTAGCGAATTGGTCAATTAGCGAATGACCAAATCCGAAAGTTTTCAATTAGAAAATTAGCAAATAGCAAATGACAAAAACGCGTTGTTTTCTTTCGCGAAGGTGAAAAGAGCACAAGGCATTGTTCTCCATTCGCTAATTCGCTAATTATCCCATTCGCTAATTACCTTACAAATTCCCGCACCAACATATACGCCTCATTCTTCGCTTCCTCCAGGTCGTAATTTTTGATGATCATGTCAAATTGCGGGGCGGTGGCGAGTTCAACCGAGGCCTTGGCGATGCGCATGTTGATCTTTTCGTCCGATTCGGTGGAGCGTTTCTTGAGGCGAATCTTAAGCTCGTCGATTGACGGTGGCTTTACAAAAACCGCGAGGGTTTCCTCCGGATACTTGCGCTTGATGCGAAGCCCGCCGGCCACGTCAATGTCAAAAATCACGTTCTTGCCCTTGGCCCAGATGCGTTCGATCTCGCTGTTGAGCGTGCCGTAAAAATTGTCGCGGTACACCTCTTCCCACTCCAGGAAATCGCCGTTTTTGATATGCTGCTTGAATTCGTCAGTCGAGATAAAATAATAATCCTTGCCGTGCTGTTCGAGCCCGCGCGCCTCACGCGAGGTACACGAGACCGAGAATTCGAGGTTGAGTTCGTCAATGCCCAGCAAATGCCGGACAATGGTGGTTTTTCCCGACCCCGAAGGCGCCGAAAACACGATGAGTTTTCCTTTTTGCATCAGAGTACGTTGAGCACCTGCTCCTTGATTTTTTCGAGTTCGTCCTTCATCTGCACCACGAGTTTCTGCATCTTGGCGTGGTTTGATTTGGAGCCCATCGTATTGATTTCGCGACCCATTTCCTGGATGATGAAGCCCAGTTTTCGTCCGTTGGCTTCGCTTCCCGCGAGGGTTTCGATAAAATAATTCATGTGGTTTTCAAGCCGGACCTTTTCCTCGGTGATGTCGTATTTCTCGAGGTAAAAAATCAGTTCCTGCTCAAAGCGGTTCTCGTCCAGGGTGACCTTGAGTTCCTCGATTGCGGCCTGCAAACGCGCCCTGACGGTGGTGATGCGTTCGGCGTCCATGGAAACCGTCTCGTTCATCATGGTCATGATATTGGCGATGCGGTGCAGGAATTCCTTCTCGAGGGCAACTCCTTCGGAGGTCCTGAAGTTGCGGATGTTTTGCAGCGCCTCGTCCACTACCTGTTGGATTTCGCCCCAATCGTCCTCATTGATTTCCTCGCGTTCAGTCTTGAGGGCGTCGGGCATGCGGATGGCCATTTTCATGAGTTCGGTCTCGTCGGCATCAGGTTTTACCTCCCGAAGCTGGGCGATATAAGCCCGCAGGATGGGTACGTTGACACGGGTTGCCGTCTGTTCCGATGTACTTTCGACATAAATTGCGAAATCGATCTTGCCTCGTTCGAGTGCCGATGCGATCTGGTTGCGCAGCGGAAGTTCCATCTCCCGATAGATTGTCGGGACGCGCACACTCAAGTCCAGGCCCTTGCTGTTGAGCGACTTGACCTCGACGGTGATTTTCTTGCCCGGAAGCTGGCGCGAGGCCTTTCCGAAGCCTGTCATGGACTGTATCATAGAAAATTAAAGAGGCAAAGATAGCAAAACAGCCTCAGTTGAGGGCGGTTGTGTTGGCAGGAGCGGCCTTTTGAGAAAGCTTTTTCTGCGTCACCAGATAAACGCCCGCGAAAATCATCAACGCCGAAGCAATCTTGACCCAACCCAGCGAATCCTTGTTGAGCGCAATCGCAAATAGCGTCGCGAACAAAGGCTGAAGGTAGATGAATACCGCGACGGTCACGGGCTTTAGCTCCCGCATCGAAAGCAGATTGAGCAGGTAAGTTAAAAAGGTCGAGAACACAACCACAAAACCGATTTTCCAAATCGCATCAATCGGTACCGATGGCCAGTTGACGGCCTGCAATTCGGCCCAGCCAAAGGGCAAGACCATCACGAACCCAAAGAGGTAAATCCACTTGACGAACGTGAAGGCGTTGTAACGATCCATTAGTTTTTTGACGATGATCAGGTAAAAACCGTAGGAAACGGCGTTGACAAAAACCAACAAATTTCCGAGCGCCGCATTCGGTGCAGTCCCGGCCGATTTGCCGTAAAGAATCAGCGTTGCCGTGCCCGCAAGCCCGAGTACGATGCCGATGGCTTTTCTGGACTCCATCCGTTCTTTCATGATAATTGCCGAAAGAACCAACACGATGATGGGCGTTGTCACCATCAGCACGGCGGCAGATATTGGAGAGGTAAGGCTCAATCCCTTAAAAAACGTGAGCATGTTGAAGGCGACGCCAAAGAAAGCGGCGGCCGCGATTCGGGGAAAATCAGAGGCGGCGATTTTTTCCTTCGGCACAAAAAGCCAAGCCAACCAGAACAACAATGCCGATCCGCCCACGCGCAGCACGATAAAACCGTACGGGGCGATGTACGCAGGCATCACATCTTTGGCAATGGTAAACGTTACGCCGTAGATGATGGAGACCAAAGTGGCCGCAACGAGCGCCAGATTCCGCTTGCTCATAATGCGGCAATCGCGCCTTCCACTGATTTTTTGCTGCTGCCGATGAAGATCTCATCGCCGATCATAAACACCGGACGATTCAAAAAAGTGTAATGTTCAAGGATCAGGTTTTTGAAGTCTTCTTCGCCCAGGGTCTGCTCCTTTAATTTCCTTGCGGTATATAGCTGTGACCGACGGCTGAAGAGCGCTTCATAACTGCCGGCGCGCCGGTGCATTTCGGCGAGTTCGGTGGCGGTAATGGGATCTTTCTTGATATCGCGGAGTACGAGGTTATTCTCGGGCAGCGATTTCAGGATTTTGCGGCAGGTCTCGCAGGTCGGAAGATAAAAAACGGCGTCCATGATGGAAATTTGTGCAAAGGAATATTATTCTGGTTTTATCAAAAAATAAAATGCAGAACATTTTTGACATACGCATACTCTGAAGCAGCTCAACGCCATTTCGCGTGGTTTTTCCAATGAGAGCCACCAAATAGCGGCATTAACAAAATATGCGGTTTTGCCGGAAAATGCACCTCAAAGGTTTTTAACCCGAGGCATAGCCGAACTGTATGGAGCGAAGCGGAATAAAACCTTTGAGGTACAAAATTAGGCCCCCAAATTGAGCTGAAATCCAATAAATCTACCGGCCCGGCACCACTTTTTGCAGTTTTCCCATTTCACCTACAATCCGTATTTTTACGACAAATCTTCACCCATGAAATTCAACACTAAAACCATACACGGCGGCCAGCACCACGACGAAGTCACCGGCGCCGTCATGCCGCCTGTTTTCCAGACCTCGACCTATGCGCAAAAAACACCGGGCGTGCCCGTTGGGGACTATGAATACAGCCGCGCCTCGAATCCAACACGCACCGCCTTGGAAAACGCCCTGGCCAGTATCGAGAATGGCGCCCGCGGCCTCGCCTTTTCTTCAGGACTTGCCGCGACCGATTGCGTGCTGCGCTCACTCAAGGCAGGCGATGAGGTCATTGCGATGGACGATCTTTACGGCGGAACATACCGCATGTTTACCAGGATTTATAAAGACTCGGGGATTGTGTTTCACTTTGTGGACATGAATGACCTGGATAAATTTTCGTCCCTGTTTAATGCAAACACCAAACTGGTTTGGGTGGAAACGCCCACCAACCCCTTGATGAAACTCGCCGACATTGCCGCAATTGCGAAGATCACCAAAGAGAAAAAGGTGCTTTTCGCTGTCGATAATACATTTGCCACGCCTTATCTGCAACGCCCGCTTGATCTGGGCGCTGATATCGTGATGCACTCGGCCACCAAATACCTGGGCGGTCATTCCGATGTCATTGCCGGTGCGCTTGTCATCAAGGACGCCGAACTTGGCGAACAGATGCACTTTCAGCAATTTGCTACGGGAGCAACACTTGGCCCGATGGATTCATTTTTAGTACTCCGCGGAATCAAAACGCTCCACCTCCGCATGCAGCGCCACTGCGATAACGGGGAGAAAGTCGCGGCATATTTGGCGAATCATCCAAAGATCAAGCGCGTTTATTATCCCGGGCTTTCCAATCATCCTTTTCACGAAATCGCCAAAAAGCAGATGAGCGGATATGGCGGAATGGTAACCTTTACGTTTAAATCAGGGGCAAAGGCCGATGCGGTTTCGTTTCTGGAAAAGGTAAAAGTTTTCACACTGGCCGAATCCCTTGGCGGTGTGGAATCGCTCGCGAACCACCCAACTTCAATGACACATGCTTCAATCCCGGAGGAAAAGCGACATGAAATCGGGATTACCGATGACCTGGTCCGTTTGAGTGTAGGGATTGAGGATGCCGACGATCTAATTGCTGACCTGGAGCAGGCACTTGCATAACATCGGCGAAAGCCATAAAAAAAGCGCCCGTAAATGGACGCTTTTTTTTATTCTCAAAGTTTTTTAATCGAGGTAGTAAATGTAACCTACATTGAACCACACGTTCCAGTCATTAGCCTTATTTTCCTTGTAAACCGAAGGGTCAGGCCTCAGCCCGTCTACCCAGTCCGAAAAATAATACTGAAGCCGAAGGTCAACCATTAAATCAGAAAGTTCAGTTAATTTATAACGGGTTCCGACGCTGGAAACTACAGACCATACGGTTCCACCCTCATTTGTGGTGGCGTCGATGTATTTGATTGGCGTGGTGAGGGGAGTGTTGAGTTCACCGAGTGTCGAGTAGGCCTCAGGATTGTAAAAGCTAAAGTGTCCGCCAAGGCTGATAAAAGGCGCCCAGCTCCCGATAGTGGCTGTAAAATCGCGAATGCTGAATGGGAAATATTCTAGCTGCATCCCAATGTCGGTTACCGCCGTGCTGCCCCGCAT
>JAEZGB010000182.1 GCA_023437485.1 Bacteroidota bacterium | reverse complement strand
GACAACGTGCTTCGGTTTGACGAAACGCAGAAACTGGTAATCGATGAGTTTGACGAGATGCTCAACCTTGGCTTTCGGCCGCAGGTGACCTCCATTTTGGCGATGATGCGGCCAAAACGCCAAAATATACTGTTTTCGGCCACGATGACTGAAGATGTTGACAAGGTTCTTGAAGATTACTTTGATTATCCTGAAGAGGTGACACTGGCTCCATCAGGCACTCCGCTTGAAAAAATCACGCAGGCTGCCTTCCGCGTGCCCAACTTTAACACCAAGATAAACCTGCTGCTTCATTTATTGGATACCGACGATGCGATGGAACGTGTGCTGGTCTTTGTCAATAATAAAAAAATTGCCGACATGCTCCATGAGCGGATCGACGCCGCGGTTCCAAACGCCTTTGGTGTGATCCACTCAAACAAGTCACAGAACTACAGGCTGAACGCGATGGCATCCTTCCAGCGCGGCAACCTTCGCGGTTTGATCACCACTGACGTCATGGCGCGGGGCCTCGACATTTCCAATATATCGCACGTGCTCAATTTTGAAATGCCCGAGACCCCTGAGCACTACATCCACCGGATCGGCCGCACCGGTCGGGCCGATGCCAGCGGGAATGCGTTGAGTTTTGTAACTCCCCGTGATGAGGATTTGCTGATTGAAGCCGAACTGCTGATGCAGCGCGAGGTCCCGATGCGCGACATTCCCCAGGGCGTAGCGGTTTCCAGGGAGCTCATAGGCCCGGAAAAAGAAAAGGAAAAAGTAAAATTCCTGCTCAAAAAACCCAAACTCTCGGGCGAAGGCGCTTTCCATGAAAAAACCGAAAAAAATAAGAAGGTCAATTTGGGAGGGCCGTCCAAAACCAAGAAAAAGACAGGAGGGTCCGTAAACCGCAATCTATTGCGTACGCAAAACGCAAAACGCAAAAAGAAATAGCCCCGCAGGTGTGCTAAATTGGCCAATCATTGTTATTTTTGGCAGGCCACTTTTGCGCGAAAAACCTCGGAATGCAGTTTAAAAACCCTGAAATCCTCTATTTTTTATTCCTGCTGATCATCCCTGTCTTGGTGCACCTGTTCCAACTCAGGCGGTTCAAGAAAGAATATTTCACCAACGTGCGGTTTCTCAGGGAACTTTCAATCCAGACGCGCAAAAGTTCCAAACTCAAAAAATACCTGTTGCTGGCATCCCGAATGTTGCTCCTCGCGGCGATAGTCACAGCGTTCTCGCAACCGTATTTTCCGGCGAAACAATCGGGCGCAGGCAATGAATTGTTTATTGTTTTGGACAATTCGCACAGCATGCAGGCCCGCGGCAAGCAGGGCGAACTCCTGAGAAGGTCTATTGAGGAACTGTTGCAGGAAGTCCCTGAAGGCCGGACCTTTTCACTGCTCACCAATGACGATGCGTTTTGGGACACCGATATCAAATCAGTCCGACCGGATTTGCAGCAGCTCCCCTACAGCGCGCTTGCCTTTGACCTGGAATCACAAATGGCCAGAATTGGCACACGAGCGGGCGCCGCACGGGACATCGTGATTATCACCGATGCCGTGGGGCTTTCGGCACGTGAACTGAAATCAATCGATACACGTGCAACTGTCCGCTTCATCGTCCCAAAAGCTGAGCAAAAGACAAATGTATCCATCGACAGCGTATTTATTGAAGGTACCACCGGCGATTTTTACCAGGTGGGGATCAGCATAAAATCATCAGGCGATGCCCCAGCCGTTCCGGTCGCGCTTTACAATCGCGGAAAACTAATTGCCAAAACGCAAACGGGAAAATTGACGGGCGCCAATCGAATCAGCCTGACGCTCCCAAAATCAGGTTTTCACGGCTTTGCGTCGGTTACCGATAATGGACTGGCATTTGACAACCGGTATTACTTTAGCATTTCGCCGCCCAAAAAAGTCAACGTTCTTGCCATTGGCGATGAATCAAAGGCAGGGTTCATGAGAAAAATCTACACCCCTGACGAATTCAATTTCGCCAACGCCGAGCCGCGTTCCCTGGACTACAACCTTATTTCCCGTCAGGACGCGGTGATCCTGAATGAACCCGACGAAATCTCTCCGGCATTGCTCTCCACACTCGAGGCATTTGGCCAACAGGGCGGAACCATTATCGCAATTCCGTCGGCATCATCGGGAATGGCGCTCAACCCGTTGCTTGGGAAATTGGGTGGAATAACTCTGTCCCAACCAACCAAATCAGCCAGACAGGTTACCCGGATCGCATTTGGGCACCCGTTGTTTGCGCAAGTTTTCGAAAAGAAAATCGACAATTTCCAATATCCGACGGCGCAACTTTCATACACGGTCAAATCAACCGCGTCACCCGCGCTTTCCTTTGAAGATGGCCGGCCGTTCCTGGCTTCAGGCCGGCGTGGCATGTCAAATGTCTTTGCCTTTGCCTCACCTTTAAGCCGTGAACACGGAAATTTTCAGTCCTCGCCACTTATTGTCCCCACGTTTTACAATATGGCACGCATAGCCAGCCGCGGGGGTTTGCATTCCGCTGTTATTGGCGATCCCTTACCTGTATTGATCGACGCCGAAAATGTTGGACAGGGAGTGCTTGAAGTACGGAGCGATGACGATAAATTCATTCCCCTTCAGCAACTACAAGGCGGCGCCGCCAAATTGACTTTTACTGACAATCCGAAGCGCGCCGGCAATTATGAGGTTTTTGACCGCGACAGGGTCCTGGCCCCGCTGAGTTTCAATTATGACCGACAGGAAAGCTACCCCGCGCCTGACCCATCAATGCTGGCCGATTTTGAGACTGCCGAATCAGTCGGTGCCGTTTTTGACCAGCTTGAATCAGACCGCACCGGGACAGATATCTGGAAATGGTTTGTTATTTTAGCCCTTCTTTTCGCGGCATTCGAAGTTTTAATCCAAAAATTTGTCAAATGAAGCTGATACTCCGAAACGCAACCATCGTCAATCCCGGTGGCAAATGGCACGGACAGAGTGGCGATCTTGTGATTGAACGCGGAGCTATTTCACATTTTGGGCCTGGTGCAGAATTGGACGGGGCCCGGGTGATCGAACGGGAAAACCTTCATATTTCTCCCGGTTTTTTTGATTCGGGGATCAGTACCGGCGAACCTGGCCGTGAAGAACGGGGAACTTTGGAATCCGAAGTCCGGGCGGCGGCACTTTCAGGGTTTACCGATGTTGCGCTCCAACCCGCAGGCATTCCCGCGGCCGACAATGCATCGCAGATTAGCTGGGCCCTGGCCAGGAGCCAAAACCTTGGAAGCATCGCACACCCGATCGGGAACCTTACCCGTGAGGCTAAAGGTAAAGACCTGGCTGAAATTTACGATATGGCCCTGGCCGGCGCTGTAGCTTTCGGCGACTACAATAAACACATCGAGGAGGGGAACCTGCTCAAGATAGCGTTGCAGTATTCGGCCGATCTGGGCGCGCTGGTCATTGCGTATTGCATGGACCCGTCGATTGCAGCGAAAGGCCTGGTACATGAAGGAAAAACAGCGGGCCAATTGGGATTGCGCGGCATTCCGGCACTGGCCGAGGAACTGGCCGTCTCCCGAAATCTGATGATTTTGGAATACACGGGCGGGCGCCTGCACCTCCCCACCATCTCCACTGCGGGTTCGGCGAACTTGATCCGCGAAGCGAAGAAAAAAGGCCTTGACCTTACCTGTAGTGCATCGGTACATCACCTTACCCTGGATGACGGGGCGCTAACCGGCTTTGACACCCATGTCAAGGTTACTCCACCGTTGCGTTCGCCCCGGCATGTTGAGGCGCTTCGGGAGGCGGTCCTTGACGGAACGATTGATATGATTACCAGTGATCACAACCCCATTGATGTCGAACACAAAAAAGTGGAATTCGCCCTTGCCGAAAATGGGACCACGGGGCTTGAATCGGCATTTGGCGCGTTGGGAACTGTATTTGACACCGATACCGTCGTACAGAAACTTACCTCAGGCCGCAATCGTTTTAAGGTGGCTGAAAAACCTCTTGAAATTGGCGCTGCGGCGCACCTGGCTCTTTTTGACCCGGACCGCGAATGGCAGTTTTCGCAACGGAATATCCTTTCCAGATCAAAGAATTCGGCTTTCGTGGGGCGGTCCATGAAAGGTTTTGTTTACGGAAGCATTATTGAAAACAATTTATACCTCAAGGATGAAAATTGATCCTGAAGCGAGAAAAATCGCAATTGTCGCCTACCTGACCATCATCGGTACCATCGCTGCCATGTTGATGAACTCAGAACCGCGCCGGGAATTCGCGTCTTTTCACGTGCGTCAGGCTTTGGGGCTAAACCTTGGTTTTTACCTGCTGGGTTACTTTATCGGGTACTTTGATTCGTGGCTTGTGACCTCGGCCTTCTGGCTGTTTTTTATCGTGCTTTGGGTATACGGATTTGCTTCGGCCATCCAAAGCCAGGCCCGAATGGTGCCCATAGTGGGGCCCTATTTCCAAAAATGGTTTAAAAATATCTGAAATGAATTTATCACTCTTTCATCTGGTGCGTGAACCCAGGACAAAATCGTCAAAAAATCCTGTACTGGTATTGTTGCACGGCTACGGAAGTAATGAAGAAGACCTTTTTTCATTCGCGCCGCAATTGCCCGACGAATACTTTGTGATCTCGGTACGTGCGCCCTATGCCCTGCCGCCCTATGGCAATGCCTGGTATGCCATCGATTTTGATGCCGACATGAACAAATTTTCCGATAACGCGCAGGCCATGGAATCCCGTGACCGGATTGTGAAATTTATCACCGATCTCCCCAGGCACTATGATATTGATACTGATGATGTGACGCTCATCGGCTTTAGTCAAGGATGCATTTTAAGTTATGCCGTGGCGCTTTCCTACCCGCAAACAGTTCGGCGCGTGGCGGCCATGAGTGGCTATCTTAACGAGGAAATTCTTCTGGAAGGCTATCGCGACCGTGATTTCTCAAATCTCGGGGTCTTTATATCCCACGGAACGCAGGACCAGGTGATCCCGGTGGAATGGGCGCGAAGGGCAAAACCAGTCCTGGACAGCCTTGGGATTTCGGCGCAATATCGCGAATATCCGGTTGGGCATGGAGTGGCACCGCAAAATTTTTACGATCTGCTGGACTGGCTAAATAAAACCAAGCGCTAATTATTTTGGTAAAGCAGCGATTGGATGACTTCAAATGTCACTGAACCGTCTTCTTCAATAAAGTACTTCAGCAATACCTCCCCCCAATATTCCCCGTCGCTGTAGTCAGCAATGATCCAGCGGTGGTTCAGGACCTGCGCTTTGTTGATAATGAATTTTCCGGCGCTTAGCCTGCTTTGCCCGGTATGCGGATTGCCTTCCGGAAGGTCATTGAAAGCCAACAACTGGTTCTTGATGTGAGGCTCAAGCTGTTCAAATGACATGCTCACGTTGGAACTGTTGACAAAATAATTTTGAGCGTTCTGATTGTATATTAACGTAAAATAGCCGGCATCGGCAAGTGACGCCCTCACCTGCTCCAGACTGTCGCGCACGGCCCCTATATTTTCCTTTTTTATCTCGGGCGCCGCCGATTCTTTCCGGGTAAAATACATATAGGTGAAAAGGTTCATCAACAAAGCGATGATAAGCAGATACAGCAAGAGGGATTTTTTCATGGTATTGAGATTTCTAGATTGTCATAGGCCAGGAAAACATTGGGCGGGAGACGGCGCTCCACTTCGGCGTGAAACCCCATTTTGTGGCTGATGTGTGTCAGGTAGGCCTTTTCCGGACGGATCAGCGCGATAAAATCAAGGGCCTCGGCGAGATTAAAATGCGTTTCGTGCGGGTCTTCGCGAAGCGCGTTGACTACCAGGACTTTCACCCCTTCAAGTTTACGCGATTCGGCGCGTTCAATGGTTTTTACATCAGTGAGGTAAGCCACATCGCCAATCCTGAACCCAAATGCCTGAAGATTGCCGTGCATCACATTAATCGGCAGGATTGTCTGCCCTTTGATGCTAAAGGCCCGCTCACCCGAAATTTCCACCGGGAGGATTGACGGTGCGCCGGGATAACGGTCGTGGGTGGCAAAAATATAATCAAATCGGCGTTTGAGATTTTCAATTACCCGGGGATGTGCATAAACAGGCAAATCGCCCTGCCTGAAATTGAACGGCCGGATATCGTCAAGCCCTGCGGTATGGTCAGCGTGTTCATGGGTAAAAAGCAGCGCGTCAATATGTGTGCAGCCGCTGGTGAGCATCTGCTGACGAAAGTCCGGGCCACAGTCAATAACAATCGAACCCTGGTCCCAGTGAATCCATACGGAAACGCGCAATCTTCTATCTCTGGGATCGTTGCTCAGGCAAACCGGATGCGTGCTCCCGATGACGGGAATGCCCTGCGAAGTTCCGGTACCCAGAAAGTAAAGTTTCAATGTTATTTTTTTACAAAAGTATAATTAAATCCCTCGCCACACCTTAGTTTTGTTAACTTTGTAAAACAGGAAAGTATCCAGTAAGATGAGTACCGAAATAACGTTAAAAGGCGATAAAGTCATCGAGCAGATCCCCTCGATCAAGGACAAAGCCCTCCGGATCAACCTCAATGAAAACATTTACGGAACCTTTGCCGAGATTGGCGCCGGTCAGGAAACCGTTCGCCATTTTTTTAGGTCCGGCGGCTCTTCTGGTACCATCGCAAAGGCGATGTCGGCCTATGACAAGGATTTTAGCGACGCGATATACGGCGCCGAAGCCGATGGCCGGTACGTGACCGAGAGCCGGCTCAAGAAGATGCTCGCGCATGAAGTGGACCTGATCGAACACAGGCTTAGCCGCGACAAACATCCTGGAAAACTTTTCTTTTCCTATGCAAATACGGTGGCCACCATTGACTTTGCCAAACAGTTCAAAGGCCATGGGTGGGTAGGGATCCGATACCAGTTGGAGCCTGACGAAGATTATAACGAGATCATCATCCACATCCGCTTTAAGGAAAACGATGCCAGGCTGCAACAGGAAACTCTGGGTATTTTGGGCGTAAACCTGATTTATGGTGCGTTTTACAAATACAATGACCCGAAGAAATTGCTTAGGTACCTGTATGACCATCTTGATAAGGATCAACTGGAAATCGACACGATTAATTTTGCCGGTCCGCGCTTTGCCGAGGTTGATAACCGGTTGATGAGCCTTCAGCTTGTAAAGAACGGCATGACCGATGCGGTGATGTTTGACCCTAATGGAAACAATATCCTTCCCGCGGCGATCCTGTACAAGAAAAACATCCTGGCGCTCCGGGGAAGTTTTCGGCCGGTAACCCGCGTCAACATGGATATGTATGAGAAGTCGCTAAAGATGTTTCTCCAGGAGAGCAAGGTGGAGCCAAAAAACACGTTGGTCGTTTTTGAAATTACGCTTTCCAACCTGCGTTCTGACGGTGAAATTGACGAACGTGACTTTATGGACCGCGCCGAATTGCTTTGCTCGCTGGGCCAAACCGTCATGATTTCCAATTTCCAGGAATATTACAAGGTTGTCGAATATTTCTCAAATTACACCAAAGCCCGTATGGGATTGGCGATGGGAGTCAACAATCTTGTCGATATTTTTGACGAGAAATACTACCGTCACCTCAGCGGCGGTATCCTGGAGGCCTTTGGGAAACTTTTTTACCGCGACCTCAAGGTATTCCTCTACCCCATGCTGGATGAGAATGGCGAAATCATCAACTCGGAAAATCTCAAAGTCCATCCGAGGATGAAAGAGCTCTACAAATTCTTCAAATTTAACGGCAAAGTTATTGACATCGATGATTTTGACCGCGATACGCTGGAGATCTTCTCGCGTGTGGTGCTCAAAATGATCAGCAAAGGCAAGCCCGGATGGGAAGAAATGCTGCCCGCCGGAATTGCGAACATGATCAAGCGGGACAGGTTGTTTGGCTATGATCCGGAAAAGGTGTTAGAGGAGAAGGCTTAAAAAGCTGTCAGCTATCAGATGTCAGGAGTCAGCTTATTCAAGGTTAGCGTCGTGTCTAGAATTCATATCAGCCTGTAGGCACCCTATCGAAATTCCATTCGGAGTTTTCGGTATGGTTCCGTCCTTATTCAAAAGCAAATCAGTTAACGATACAAACTGAGGGCTGACAGCTGACAGCTACCCCAGTATTTGCGCCGCGTGATCTTTTGTCTTCACATCATCGATCACCCTTTCGATCATACCGTTTTCATCGATGATGAATGTCCTTCGATGGATGCCGTCGTATGTGCGGCCCATAAATTTTTTCGGGCCCCAGACGCCAAATGCGTTGAGCATCGATTTGTCTTCATCGGCCAGAAGCGGAAACGGAAATTTGTACTTATCCCTAAATTTTGCTTGCCGCTTTGCTGAATCGGCGCTTACGCCCAACAATTCATAGCCCTGGTCCTTAAGTTGCCGGTAATTGTCCCGAAGATTGCAGGCCTCGGCGGTACAACCCGGCGTGTCGGCCTTTGGGTAAAAAAACACCACCAGTTTACGGCCCTTGTAATCGCTCAATTGATGTAGTTTACCGTCCTGGTCTAACTGACTGAATTCGGGAGCCCTGTCCCCTGCGTTCAAAGTTTGCATCGTTGTATATTTGCATCCAATTTACACAAATGACGCGAAAGGAAAAAGCCGATTTTATCATCCGGACACTGGACGAAATTTACCCGGAGGTTCCGGTTCCGCTGGATCACAAGGATCCGTACACCCTGCTGGTCGCGGTATTGCTTTCGGCACAATGCACTGATGTCCGGGTCAACCAGATCACACCTTTGTTGTTTGCAAAAGCCGACAATCCGCATGACATGATCAAAATGTCAATCGAGGAAATTCAGGACATCATAAGGCCTTGCGGGCTTTCGCCGATGAAATCCAAAGGAATCCACGGCTTGTCGCAAATCCTGCTGCGCGATTACAACGGTGCCGTTCCCGCCGATATCGAGGCTTTGGAGAAACTGCCGGCCGTCGGGCACAAGACGGCAAGTGTGGTGATGTCGCAGGCGTTCGGTGTTCCCGCGTTCCCGGTTGATACGCATATTCACAGGCTGATGTACCGATGGGGTTTGTCCAATGGCAAGTCAGTGGTGCAAACCGAGCGCGATGCCAAAAAAATCTTTCCTCAGGAAAAATGGAACAAATTGCATTTGCAAATCATCTGGTACGGCAGGCAATATTCGCCGGCCCGGGGTTGGGACCTTGCGAAAGACATAATCACCGCTACCATCGGGCGCGCATCGGTAATAAAAGAATGGGGCAAAAAAAATCCCGGTCCAAAACGGCCGGGAGTTTCTTAATTCGCGATGCATTCGAATGTCAAGCGCCCCTTGCGCACGATCTTCAGTGATCGGGAATAGCTCAGCAGGAAATTGACGGTTTGTTTCTTAGGTAACATTTTCGAAGCTTCTAACGATTTTTCAGTGTAGATTTTCGCCATGTCTGTCATTTTATAATGATAAAACGAGGCGGCTTCCAAAATATTGTCAGTTTGTCAAAATTATGTTGTGCCTGTCAATGACTTTCCGAAGATTCATCAGTGCGTAACGCATCCTTCCCAGGGCGGTGTTGATGCTCACGCCGGTCAGTTCGGAAATTTCCTTGAAACTCAGGTCCTGATACATCCGCATGACAAGAACCTCACGCTGATCTTTTGGCAACTCATCGATGAGTTTTTGCAGGTCGGTTTCAACCTGCGAAGTGATGATCCGGCTTTCGATATTTGGAGAATTATCGCTCATAATGGAAAAGATCGAAAATTCTTCGGTTTCGCGGAACATTGGCATTTTCTTGTTTCGGCGAAAGTGGTCAACAATCAGGTTATGCGCGATCCGCATGACCCAAGGCAGGAATTTGCCCTCTTCATTATAGGAATGCGATTTCAGGGTCTTGATGACTTTGATAAAAGTATCCTGGAATATATCGTCGGAAACGTCCCTATCGGAAATTTTCGAATATATGAAGCCGTAAATCTTGGATTGGTGCCTGGTGATCAAAGTTGCTAAAGCGTTTTCATCTCCTGCAACATAACTCTTCACCAATAAAGCATCGGGGATTTGAACATTAGCCATAGTAGTACCTTTTAGTTTTGGGTTAAATAATTCCGGTCTAAAAAGTAGTTCTGCTAATAGGCGTAAAGTTTAATTGTAATTTCAAATTTAACAGATAAAATTCGGGAAAACCAAGCTACCGTCAAAAATTAACATATCTGATATAATAATTAAGAAACCGGTAGGTCCAACCCGAATAAAAAAAGTTTAAATATCAAGAGCAATTTTCACTGGCAATTACCTGAAGCGACATTTAATATTCCTTTGTAGATTGCCTCCCGGGTAATTTTTACCTTTGTACAAACCTGATTTTATGCGCCCTGAACTTTCAAAATTTGAGCCAAAAAAAAATATCCTTATCAAAGGCGCTCAAATCCACAACCTCAAGAACTTAGACGTTGCCATCCCCAGGAACCAACTGGTGGTGATCACGGGCCTTTCGGGGTCGGGGAAATCGAGCCTTGCTTTTGACACGCTTTACGCCGAAGGCCAGCGCCGTTACGTTGAGAGCCTGTCCTCATACGCCAGGCAGTTCCTGGGCCGTTTTGACAAGCCAAAGGTGGAATACATCAAGGGAATTGCTCCGGCGATCGCCATTGAGCAAAAGGTAAATACCACCAACGCGCGGTCAACGGTTGGGACCTCAACTGAAATCTACGACTATCTCAAATTATTATTCGCGCGCGTCGGGCATACTTTTTCACCCGTTTCGGGACAGGAAGTCAAAAAGGACACTGTATCAGATGTTGCCGATGCGGTGAAAGGCTTTGATTCGGGCAGCCGATGGTTGTTGCTAGCGCCCATCCACCTTGAAGATGGCCGGTTGCTGGAAGACAAACTAAAGGTATTGTTACAGCAGGGGTTTGCGCGAATCCTGGTAAAAAATGAAATGGTGCGGCTCGATGAGATTGACGGGCACACCCTGGACAACAAAGACGTTCTTTTGGTCATTGACCGCATCGTGGTCAAGGCTGATGAAGATGAAGAATTTTACAACCGATTGTCTGATGCCGTGCAGGCCGCATTTTACGAAGGGAAAGGAACGTGCTACTTGCAAAACGCCGATTCAACCCAGCGTATCACTTTTAGCAACAAGTTTGAACTTGACGGTATGGTGTTCCCCGAACCCAACGTCCACTTATTCAGTTTCAATAACCCGTATGGCGCCTGCCCGGTTTGCGAAGGCTATGGCAATGTGATAGGGATTGACGCCGAACTCGTTATCCCGAACTCTTCGCTTTCTGTTTATGAAAATGCGATCTATCCATGGCGTGGCGAAAGCATGGGCTGGTATCGCGACCAATTGGTGAACAACGCCTACAAATTTGATTTCCCCATCCACAAACCTTATTTTGAACTGACCGATGAGCAAAAGGACCTTCTCTGGAAGGGCAATAAATACTTTACGGGACTGCACGATTTCTTTGCCGAACTCGAGTCCAAGAATTACAAGATCCAAAACCGCGTGATGCTTTCGCGTTATCGGGGAAAAACCAAATGCCACGCCTGCAAGGGCCGGCGCTTAAAACCCGAAGCCAATTATGTGAAAGTGGGCGGAAAGACGATTTCCGAACTTGTCGACATGCCCATCCGCAGGCTCCGCGATTTTTTTCTCGGGCTGAAATTGAGTGAATACGATGCGCGGGTGGCAAAGCGCCTGCTTATCGAGATCAACAACCGGCTTGGTTTCCTGTCAGATGTGGGGCTTGATTACCTCACCCTGAATCGGAACTCCGCGAGCCTTTCGGGTGGCGAATCGCAACGGATCAATCTGGCCACATCACTTGGAAGCAGCCTCGTGGGATCGATGTATATCCTCGACGAACCCAGTATCGGATTGCACCCGCGCGACACCCAGCGGCTCATAGAAGTCCTGCTGTCACTTCGCGATTTGGGAAACACGGTAATTGTAGTGGAACACGACGAAGATATCATGCGCGCCGCCGACAGCATCATCGATATCGGCCCGGAAGCAGGTTCATATGGCGGAAACCTGGTCGCGCAGGGAACGTATGCCGAAATCCTCACGGCCGATACACTGACTGGCAAATACCTAAGCAACCGGATATCGATCGAAGTCCCCAAGCAACGCCGCAAGTCTTCGGCCTATGTGGAAATTCTGGGAGCCCGGGAAAATAATCTTCAGAACATCGATGTCAGGTTTCCGCTGGAATGCCTGACGGTGATCACGGGCGTTTCAGGCAGCGGCAAAAGTACGCTTGTCAAAAAAATTCTTTTTCCCGCAATGCAAAAGCAACTTGAGGGCGTCAGTGACAAAGCAGGGCAATTTTCAGAACTTCGCGGCCATTACCACCGCGTGCGCCACATTGAGTACGTTGATCAAAATCCTATTGGACGCAGTTCACGTTCAAATCCGGTCACTTATATAAAGGCTTATGATGACATCCGCGATCTGTTTTCAAAGGAAAAGCTATCCAAGGTTCGCGGTTACCAGTCCAAACATTTTTCGTTCAATGTTGACGGTGGGCGGTGCGAAACATGCAAGGGAGAGGGATCGGTAAATGTAGAAATGGTTTTCATGGCCGACGTGCAGCTTCCCTGCGAGGCTTGCAATGGACAGCGATTCAAAAAGGAAATCCTCGAAGTTCGGTTCGAAGGCAAAAACATCGACGACATCCTGACCATGACCATTGACCAGGCTGTGGACTTCTTTTCGGCGCACAAGCAAGCCAAGGTCATGCAAAAACTCAAACCTCTGCAAGATGTCGGGTTGGGCTACGTGCAGTTGGGGCAATCATCCTCTACCCTCTCCGGCGGCGAGGCACAACGCATTAAACTCGCGTCGTTTTTGGTTAAGGGGTCAATGAAAGAAAAGGCGCTGTTCGTATTTGACGAACCCACCACCGGGCTTCATTTCCACGATATTAAAAAGCTGCTTGCCTCATTTGAGGCCCTGATCGAGAATGGCCACTCGATACTGGTTGTCGAACACAACCTTGACTTGATCAAATGTGCCGATTGGGTCATCGACCTCGGACCCGAAGGCGGTGAAAACGGCGGTAAGCTTTTGGCAACCGGAACGCCCGAAGAAGTCGCCGCAAACCCAAATTCGATTACTGGAAAATACCTGCGGGAGAAGCTTTAATGCACCAGGAGCTTGCGTGTAAATACACGGGCCTGGATTGAAAAAATGACCAAATATTCACCTGGCGGAATTCCCATCAGATCAAGTTGTTGGCCATTCTCCAAACGTTGGTACCGCCTGACGATTTTACCGGAAAGGTCTACCAGGCTGCAGGAATCTACGGCCATTGGCAATTGCACAGTGGTGAAACCGTTTGCCGGATTGGGATGTAGCGTAATTTCAGTATTCTGAACCGCGTCATTAACCATCAGATTGCAGGAAGTACAGGCCACCGCGAAATGCAGCGCCGCCCCTACCGAAGCCCGGGCCACCTGGTAAACAAAACCGGGATCCAGATTCAGCAGCAGATCATTTGAAGTGTGAGGCACCGTCGATTCATACGTTTCATAAAGCCCTGTTATGACTTCCCCATTATTTTCAAAAGGAACATAATCAGATCCGTAAGCATAGGACAGCACCGGATTGAGCGTTGAATAAAGGCTGACACAATTCATCAGCTGCTGGGTTACGGCGTTGGATGCCGCATTATTTGATGTTGGATTGGACTGGTCGCGTTCACAGGTAATCCAGGAATTGGTTCCGCCTGCCACGCCGCCCACCTGGTCAATATTGAGCACCAGGCGGATGTCCATTTTGGGGTTGGTGGAATTGACGACATTATTTACGTAATGCTGGCTGCCTATCAGCCCGTCTTCTTCTCCTGCAAAATGAATAAACCGGATTGAATATTCAGTAGGGACATTGACCAGCAGGCGCGCGATTTCCAACATCACCGATGTGCCGCTGCCGTTGTCATTGGCACCGGGACCGTTTACGGTGTCGTAATGTCCACCGATGATGACGTAGGTGTTGGGGTACGTGGTTCCGGTTTTGGTGACAACCAAATTTTTGCAGGTCGATCCCGCGTACGAGAAGGGGTCCTCAACAATTTGCGAAGCAGTGAACCCATACGAAAGATATTTATCTTTTAACCACTGAAGCGCATTGGCCTGCGCCGGTGTTCCGCGGTACTTCACACCAAATGATTCGAATTCGGCAAGGTTGGAAAGTACGTTGGCCTGCGAAACCTGATCGGCCACTGCCCCATAAGACGCTTGATAGGATTGTGCAAACCCCGAAACGGAAACCAACCCGATAAATAACGCAAGCAGTTTTTTCATGATCGATGTATTGCGACAAATATAATTATAAGCGCCGCATAACTTGGGAAGGATTTAAAAAAATCCTGGCACGCAAATTGGAAATTGCAAAATGCAGCCCGCTGCCGAGAGGCCGAAAATCGAAAGAGTAGGCGTAACCAAAAACTGGAAATCATGAAAAAACTTTTACTTATTGCACTGCTGGGCAGTTTTAACAGCGCACTGGCAAATCATGTTCTTTTCAATTTTGACCGTCCGATTTCCTTCAACGAACGCGGAATTGAATTCTTCATCTTCCCCGACGGAAGTTTTGACTTTAATACCCAACCGTCTTTTGGGGGCGATTATTTCCGTGGTCCTGCGAACCATACTTATGGCACGCCATTTGATCCAGCCGGAATCCGGATCGAGCATGATAATTTTGGCCGCGTGAGAAGGATTGGCAATGTTTTTGTAAACTACGATCGCAACAACAGGATTAAAAGAATCGGAACGGTATATTTTAATTATCACGGTCCAAATTTGATCCAGGCCGGAAACCTAAGGCTGATTTACGACCGGCGCGGAAGGCTGGTTGACATGGTGGGAAATATTAAGGGCCACCAATACGCGGCACATTATCAGCCCGCTTATTACGGCCCCGTCCAGGGAAATGATTTTTATTATTACCGCGCTGACGGCACCAGAGAATTGATTAAAAAATAATGAAATAGAAAGTTGATTGGTTAGATTGGTTTGTTTGAAAGCCCGCTTCCGCAGCAATGTGGGGCGGGTTTTTTTTTAAAAGCGTTTTAGTACGGGAAGAGTCCTTACAGCCAATTCGTAAACATCACGCGAGATCCGGAACTTGATGATGGCCATCCAATATACAATCGACATCAATACTGATTTCAGGATAATGGCGATAAGCGGATGAAGGCCAAAATCCCAAAAATAGAATCCGGCAAAAAGTACCATCCCAAGAATAATCGCGTGCAGATTTGCGATGGTGAAAGGGAACAACTTCATCTTTAATACCACGAACAGCAGTTTGGCAAAGCTGTACAGTAAAATAGAGATCAGGGTTGCCAACGCGGCCCCGTCAATGCCAAAGCGGGGAATCGCCAAGTAATTGAGCCCAACAGCCAGCACTCCCAGCAAAAGGCCCAACACGAGCACCATCTTATAGTACTTTGAATTGAAGATGATGGCGTTGTTGTTGCCCAGCATCAGGTCAAAATATTTTGAAAGCCCGATGGCAAATACGACGAAGACGCCCTCGCTATAGCCTTCAGGAAGCAATTCGTACAGCATTTCAAGGTTTATCAGAATCCCCAACAATACGTATCCTCCCACCACCTGCAAGCTAACCGATGTCCTTTTATAAAGTTCATTGAGTTCGACCCACTTGTCTTCATGCATTAGTCGGGCGGTAATTGGATAGGTAATTTGGTGCATCGCCCGGCTGGGGACCGCCACCACAGTCGCGATAAAGATCGCTACCGAATAGTACGCGACATTATCGATTTTGAGCATCTGGCCGAGCATGAACTTGTCGATGTCGAGCAAGAGGACCGCCACGCTCCCCGACATGATGATAAACACCGAGTACACCAGCATCGGGCGCGATTTGGTCACGATCTGGAACTTGAATTCAGGTAGCTTGATGCGCAGCGCCGCCACGGCCATCATCAGCGTCGTGGCAAGATAAATTCCCGCCGTGCAATAGATGAAGGTCGCAGGCGTAATCCAATCAAAATAAACCATCAGCAAAAAAATACTGACAAGAACGCGCAGGAGCACCTCCCGGATGAAATTCCCGTAAACCGATTTCATATGTACCTTGGCCCACGCATAAAAAATCTCGAAATAGCCCATGCAAAAGCCCACTGCGACAATGAGCCAGGCGAAATCGGCGATGATGGGATTCTTTCTGGAAAGCTCCCCGACGATTTCCGGATAGAAAAGCGCCGATGCAATCCCTATCGGCACAAAGGCGGCCAGCGGCAAGATCAGCATAAAGCCAAGGAATTGCGATCGTTCGCGCTCGGTGCGGTATCCGCTGTAAAATTTGACCAGCGTATTGTGAACCCCAAAAGCCATCAGGGGCATCATGATATTGGCCGAGGACAGCAAAAAAGCCGTCAGCCCGTAATAGGTCTTGCCCAAAAAGTGCGGATACATCATCAGGGCGTTGACCGCGCCAATGGCGAACCCAATGTAGGTGATCACCGTATTTTGTACGGATTGCCGAAGTACTATTCCCATAGTCCCCGGATTAATTGCGCCAGTTTCCGGCTCGTTTCGCGACGCGTATAAGGCTGGGTGCCGATGGCATCCGATTTTAGACTGCCGTTTTTAAAGTCTTGATAAAGTGTGCCGATGAATTGTTTAATCTCTTCTTTTTGCAGATGGTTGAAGAATGCACCCGAGCGCGTCTCCCGAATGATCGCTTCAATATCCGATCCTTCCGGTCCCACGGCGAGAATCGGGCGTCCAGACGCCATGTACTCAAAGAGTTTGCCCGGGAGTATGGCCCGGGTTTCGGGCGAATCGATCTCGATCAATAGTAGTACCTGCGCCGATCGTTGCCTGCGAACCGCCTCTTGATGAGGCAAGTAAGGCGAGATGGTCAAATGCGAAGAAAGCCCCGCAGCCGCGATCGACTCGGCAACTTCCTGGGAAACCGTGCCTGTAAGTTCAAGCAGGAAGTCGTGTTTGAAACCCGGTACTTCGGCCATCATCTCGGCGAGAGCCTGCCAAAGGTTAACCGGATTGCGCCCGGCGAGCAGTGAGCCGATGTGCGCAACGGTAAATTTTGAGTCCAATTTCACATCCATCTCAACCGGTTCAAAACCGTTGGTGATTACCGTAACGTTTTTGGCACCGATGTTCCGGAATTCGGCGGCGGTGGACGGGCTCGTGGCAATTACCCTGCTGGCCGAGGATAATACCGCATGCTCCAACTGCTTGTGCCGCCTTTGGGCAAACGGGGTCAGCATCAGGCTGGAATGGTACCCGATGGTGGTCCAGGGATCCCGAAAATCGGCAATCCACTTTATTTTGTGGCGTTTTTGAAGCTCGAGCCCGATCAAATGGACGCTGTGCGGCGGGCCCGTGGTTATAACGGTGTCGATGCCTTCATCTATCAGGATTCTGCCGATTCGTGAAACCGAAGGGCCTACCCAAAAAACGCGGGCGTCCGGAATAAACAGATTTCCCCTGATCCATATTGCCAACTTTTCCAAAACACCAGCCTTCTTTAAAGGAGGAATGATGCCTGAGCTGATTTTTTTCGTTTTTTTTGACAGGAATCCCGCCATCCGGTAGGGCTCCCAAATTGGTCCGCGATATACTTTCAGATCGTGCGGCACCTGTGCAACAAGTTCGTTGTCGATGATCGGATATGCAGGGTTATCCGGTACAAATAAAACAGGTTCGATCCCATGCTCTGGAAGGTGGATGGCGAACTTCAACCACCGCTGAACTCCCGGGCCGCCCGCCGGAGGCCAGTAGTAAGCCACGATCAGGACCTTGTTTTTCATCAGCGGCGGGAAAGATAGATTGCCCCGGCAGCCAACAATACCATCAACAGCGAGCTCAGCATTGAGATGGTTCCGCCGGTTTGAATTACATCGGGTTCAAACTTAAATTCAATCACGTGCTCGCCGGCCGGTAGCGGCATCCCTCGCAAAAGATAATTGACGCGGAAATGCGGGACAGGCTTTCCGTCAAGATAGGCCTGCCAACCATTGCCGTAATACGCTTCAGAAAATACGGCAAAACCGGGGCTGGCGTTGCGCGACTTGTAAGTGAGCAGGTTTGGTTCATATGATGTCAAGGAGATCCGCGCAAGGGAGTCCAAGTCAAACACCCCGGCCTTTGCCTGAGGGAACTCCGACGAGTTGACAAACGCGGTCTTGCGCGAGTTGAATTTGTCCAAGGCCTTCATTTCAGTATCATCCGATGTGACGGTTTTGAGTTCCGATACAAACCATGCGTTGCCGTTGGCATCAGGATTGGGAAGCACCACATCATTGCCTTGTTCGTCCTTTTGGATCACATAACGGACATTTAGCATGTTATAGGCTTCAAGGTTGTTGCGTGCGATCTGGTAATCAAACAACTCCTGAAAACGCCGTGGCTTGGCAGCGTGGTAGCCCCCAAGTGACTTGTGAAAATAGGATGCCCTGGCGCTGGAGATATTGCCCGAAACCTCAAATACCCTGTAATGCGCAGGATCTTTGAGGATTTCATGATCGGCGGCTGTGGGTGAGAATGGCTCACGGACCTGGGCAGAACTCACAAAACTTTTAGAGTTTACATAATTGCGGTCAATGAAAAACAGGTCGGAAACCATCAGAAGCCCAACGATTATCAAAGCGGTTAACTGGCTGATACGCCCTTTGTGGAATGCCAGCAATGCAGCGAATGACGCCGAAATGAGAAAACCGGATCGTAGCAAGTCGGCCGAATACAAAGCCTTGCGATCGGCAATAAGCGCCTGGACAAACTCAGGGCCGTAATTTTGCTGGAAATAATCATCGGAACCGCCCGTAAAACTGAAACTTCCTTTAAAAACAAGAAGTAACAGCAAAAGCCCGAGGGTACCCGCCGCTGTTTTCCAAAGTGCCTCCCAACGGACGCTGGGTTCCATCCTGAAAAATACAT
>JAEZGB010000158.1 GCA_023437485.1 Bacteroidota bacterium | reverse complement strand
GCCTCTTCCTCTTCAGGGGTCATAATGATTGCCCCTCCCCGTTGCCAAAACGGCTCCGAATATTGGTTTCCGCGGTTGTACAGGTTGCGGTCCCGAAAAAGTTTCTTCTTGTCATACCCGGGTGCATCCTGCGCAAAATTAAGCGTCACCAGGTCCGACCTGGCGCTGATCACTTCACTCACGCCGCTTTGATCGTACATCGACACGCTGCCCTGCGAAGTATTGTGAAGCAAATAATAATAATCGTTCACCAAGGCATACTGCGCACTGAAGCGTTGATCCTGGAGCGCAAACCTGTATCCCTTCAAACGCTTTTCACCTGTGCGCTGGCCCGGCGTGGCTTTATACTCAAGATCGATGGAATAAATCAGTTCGTTGTTTGCATCAAACAGGATTATGCCGGTAAAAAGCGGCTCGCCACTCCCGGGCTTTGGCGTTACCTGGATCACGGTGAACTCCCGGCCGTCACTGCCTTTGCGGTTGCTCAGCGCAAAATTGTAATAAACATAGCGGTTGCCCTTGATAAACGCATCGTACACAAAACCCATATCGTAGTTGATTGCGATGCGCTTTTGAAGGTGGATGTCTGATGCTGAATCAAATTCTTCCGGCGGAGTGGTGATCCTTACGGCACGGCTTTGCCTGACGATCAAATCAGCGATGGTATTGCGGTTGCCACGGACATAATAATCAATGATTCCGTCCGAAAATTTGATTGTCCGGTCATTGTGTTTGGAAAATTCACGGTAATAGGTGGTGAGCATGATAGGTTTGTCAATCCGCATCCTGCTTTTGTCTATAATCCTTTTGAGCAACTCCTCAGTGGGCTCGCGGCTGATGACAACCTCTTCCAGGACCTCGCTGTCAGGATCGAGGTAAATTGTGGTAAGGGCCGAATCGAAATCTGTGGCCGGCAATTCGATGCTTTTATATCCCATGCTGGAAATACTGACCACCTGGCCCTTTTGAGCCGATAACTGGAAAAGCCCCTGATCATTTGAAATCGCACCCATGTACGAGCCTTTGATCGCGATCGTGGCGGCAATTACCGGCTCGCCCGAAGCCGAATCGAGCAACTTTCCGCGGATGACAAACTGCTGCGCCATTGCTAGAGCCGGTATTAACAGGAAGGCCAAAAGTTTCATCCTTAAATTTTTATGCTAAGATAACGCGGTCCCGAATACGCAAATCAATTGTGAAAAACTTTTGCACCGTTGCGGTTTTGCATCAAAAATTTTAAGGCCTTACATTTGAGAAAAAAATCATGGATACTGATAAACTGCTCGAACTCTTGTTCTACACCCTGCCCGCCCTGATTACCGGAGCGGTTGCCTATAATTTTTTCAGGATGTTTGTTGAGAATGAGAACAAGCGCAGGCGGTTTTTGATGGGCCGCGAAGGCCAAAAGCACGCGCTTCCCTTAAAGTTGCAGGCCTATGAACGGATGACGCTTTTTCTTGAGCGCATTGATCCGGCAAAATTGCTGGTACGAATCGGCCCGATCTCACAGGACAAAAAAGACTATGCCAACCTTGTCATTGCGCAAATCGAACAGGAATATGAGCACAACCTCACCCAGCAAATTTACGTTTCCGACGAGTGCTGGGGCTACATCAGCACGGCCAAGAATGCCACCATCCAGCTTTTGCGCAAGGCTGTCGCCGATACCGGGATCACCGATGCCGATGCCTTTCGTCAAAGTGTACTCAGTGAATCATTTGAAAAAGCAACACCCAGCAGCGCTGCGCTCGCCTTCATTAAAAACGAAGTGAAGGAAATAATTTAATCCCGGGGCTTTTCGGCCAGAAGGCGTTCCAATTGCTCTTTTTCGCGCAGGGGCAACCCCTGGAGCAATTCCCCAAAATACTCCCTCACATTTTTATTGGGCAACAGGCCTCGCACCTTTTCGCGACCAAAGGCGGTCATTTGCCATTTGTGGTGTACCAGGGTCGAAGGCAAAAGCGCCAGTACGTTCTTGTCGGTGGGGTTCAGATAAAGCAGATTGGTGAGCGCGTTGATCCGCACCGAACTTTCATGCCTGGTGCTGCCAAGTTCCAACAACCGGTCATAATATTCAAGTTTGCGCCCAGAATCAAAGTCCGGGGTGAGAAGTGCGAGCGTAAGCCATTGGATTTCAAGGTTCCGGTCATTAAAGCCGGTATTCCCGCGTGTCCTTTCCAGCAGCACCGCGCGTTTTTCAGGGAACTGTGACCAGGCCACATTCAGCGCGATTTCACTGGTGATGTAAGAATCGTCATCAAGAAGCGTTGCATAGGCATCAAAAAAGTCCGGCGGGAATTTCCCAAGGGTGCGCGCCACGGCCTGGCGGGTTTGCAAGCCTGATTTCATCGCCAGTACTATAAGTTCCTTTTTTTGCTCAAAAGGAACCGATTCCAATTGATAAAGCACCTCTTCCTTGATCATGTGGTTTTCATCCGATGCCAGAATCTGCCCGAACAGCGCCTGCTTAGCTTCAAGCGGTTCATCTACTTTCTCCAGCAACTCAAAATAGCGACGCATCATCGCGTTCTTTCTAAGTTGCGCCACAGCCTCTTCAAACCGGAAACCTCCCTGTTCGAGCCATTGGGTGCGGAATTGTGAAAAATCCTTGCCGGAAACCGACGCGAGTTCGTTTAAAAACGCGTCTGTATCCACACTGCCAAAGGCGTATTTTTTCAGGTATGTGCGGACCGCGCTGCGGAAGGTTTCGGCGCCCACCTGCTCCCGAAGCATATGTACCGCCCAGGCGCCTTTTTGATAATAGGTCAGTGAACTGGCCCTGGTGCTTAAAATGGGAATGGTGTCTTTTGCCGATGCCTGCCGCAGATTTGACGCCATCGAATGCAATTTATGATAGAAGTGATCGTCGCCAAATATCTCTCGTTCAGCCAATAACGCATAGTACGTTGCAAAGCCTTCCTGCAGCCAGTGATGCTCTCGTGATTTGGCGGTAACCAGGTTGCCAAACCACTGGTGTGCGAGTTCATGCGCATTGACATTTACGTAATTCTTGTCAGTAAAGGCGATGGAATCGACAACAAAATCCTGCGCGAAAACAGTGGCCGAAGTATTTTCCATTCCCGCGTACAAAAAATCGCGGACAGGTATCTGCCGGTAAATTTTCCAGGGATAAGGGACTCCGGTTTCACGCTCCATAAAATCAAACATGCGCACTGAATACCTATAAGTCGGTTCAAATTTGTCCCGGTCAGCGGGCAAATAATAGAGCACCTGCGGAATTCCCGAAGCGCTTTTCAGAGTTTGGGATAAATAATTTCCGCCGGCCATCATCACCAGGTAGGAGCTCATCGGCTTGTCCATTTTATAATCCCACCTTATTAAACCATTCTGCCGCGATTTTGCACTGAGCTCGCCATTGGAAATCACCTCGAATCCCTCGGGATACCACACTGATATTAAAAACACCAACTTTTCATTGGTATCGTCAAAACTTGGGAGCCAATGGCTGGTATATTTCCCCTGCCCCTGCGTCCAGAATTGTGTCTGGGTTCCCTGGCCGGTAAAATACAGCGTTTGGGCAGGTACGGCCGAATAATCAAAAGTGAGCGTATTTTTCCCCTTCCGAAAACCGTCAAAGAGCAACAATTCCACGGCCGAGGGCTTGAAATTCACCGGTTTGCCATTGATCTTTACATTGGTAAAAGTCATTTTGCGCGCGTCGATGCGAATGGTATCGACCATGTCTTTCACCTGAAATTTGTAGTCACAGTTACCTGATATTGATCTGGTCCCGGGTTCTGGGCGGACCGTGGCATGCAGGGAGGTAAAATCAACGCTTTTTGATTGCTGGGCCATCGATCCAAAAAAACCGGTAACCGTCAGCGCAAGGGCCAGGAAATTTCTCATGGCTCAAAAATAACAATTTGAACGACGGGTTTCCCGCATCAGCCATTTTCAAATTATCATTAACTTGCCGCAAAAACTGCGGTTAATGGGCGACTTTTTAAGCACACCGGTGGAATATCTCAAAGGCGTCGGGCCTTCGCGGTCGGGTCTGCTTAAAAAAGAACTCGGCATCTTCACCTGCCAGGACCTGCTCAATCTTTTCCCCAACCGGTATATTGACCGCACCCGATATTATAAAATCGCCGAACTGCGCCCCCAAATGGCCGGGGAAGTGCAGATCGCGGGCAAAATTACCGCTGTGCGCACCATTGATCAAAAGGGAAAGGGCAAACGGCTTTCGGCTGTTTTTGTTGACGGCACCGCCGAAATGGAACTGGTGTGGTTCCAGGGCATCCGGTGGCAACTGGAAAACCTGAAGGTCAATACCCCTGTCGTCATTTTTGGCAAAATCAATTATTTCAACGGCAATTTCAGCATGGTCCACCCGGATATTGAACCCCTTGCCGAACACACTCAAAACCGCAGGCCCGCGCTCCAACCGGTGTATCCCTCAACCGAGGCGCTCACGGCAAAGGGTATGACAAACCGCGCCATGGGCAAAATCATCCAGCAGGTCATCGCTGAAGGATCGCCTGAATTTGAAGAGCCGCTGCCCATAAGGCTTTTGCACCAACTCGAACTGCCTTCCAAGACCCAGGCGATGCGCGAAGTTCACTTTCCCCGAAGCCTGGAGCATGTTGAAAAGGCTCGGTTCAGGCTCAAGTTTGAAGAATTGTTCTTTATTCAAATCCAGCTGGTGCTAAAGAATTTGACTCGCAAACACAAAATCAGGGGGCATGTCTTTAAAAATGTCGGCCATCGCTTTACCGATTTTTATGAGAATCATCTGCCCTTCGGATTGACCGACGCTCAAAAACGCGTGATCCGGGAAATCAGGCACGATATGGGCCAGCCCGCTCAAATGAACCGGCTTTTGCAGGGCGATGTAGGTTCGGGAAAAACGATCGTGGCCTTTATGAGCATGTTGCTGGCCATTGACAACGGCTTCCAGGCCTGCCTGATGGCTCCCACCGAAATTCTGGCCGCGCAGCACTTTAACGGGCTGCGGGCTTTAGCCGATCCGTTGGGAATCAGCATACGGCTCCTGACCGGATCGACCAAAACCGCCGACCGCAATCTTATCCACGGCGAATTGGAAAACGGTTCGCTGCACATTCTTATCGGGACACATGCCCTGCTCGAGGAAAAAGTCAGGTTCCACAATTTGGGCCTGGCCATTATCGATGAGCAGCACCGTTTTGGAGTAGAACAACGTTCGCGGCTTTGGAAAAAGAACGATATTCCGCCGCACGTATTGGTTATGACTGCCACGCCGATTCCGCGCACGCTGGCCATGAGCCTCTACGGCGACCTGGACATTTCGGTCATTGACCAGATGCCGCCCGGGCGCAAACCCATCCAGACGGTACATAGGTTTGACTCCAACCGTTTGCGGGTGTGGAAGTTCCTCAAGGACGAAATCGCGCGGGGGCGCCAGGTGTACATCGTTTACCCGCTTATCAGCGAAAGCGAAAAAATGGATTACAAGGATCTGATGGATGGCTACGAAAGTATTTCACGCGACTTTCCGCTACCCGATTATTCAATATCCATATTGCATGGAAAGATGAAACCTGCCGAGAAAGACGCCGAAATGGCCCGTTTCGCGCAGGGCAAAACCAATATCATGGTTGCCACCACAGTGATCGAGGTGGGTGTGAACGTGCCTAATGCCAGCGTGATGGTCATTGAAAGTGCCGAACGCTTCGGGCTTTCGCAGCTGCACCAATTACGAGGCCGGGTGGGCCGAGGCGCTGAACAGAGCTATTGCATTCTGATGACCGGCCACAAACTCAGCAATGACTCAAAGATCAGGATGGAAACCATGGTGCGCACCAACGATGGGTTTGAAATTGCCGAAACCGACCTCAAACTCCGCGGCCCGGGTGACTTGATGGGAACGCAACAAAGTGGGATTCTCAATTTAAGGATCGCCGACCTGGTGCGTGACCGTGACATTCTCCAGCTGACACGCGAGCACGCTTTGGCCCTTTTGGCCGATGACCCGACCCTGTCACGTGATGCCAATTTGCCGGTGCGCATTGCACTGGACGAGATGTTCCGGAAGAAAAACATCTGGAACCACATCAGCTGATGGATGCAGGTTCCCTCGCGGCCAAGTAAAATTTGTATATACAAAAGTTAAATTAATCTAACGAAAAAAAAGCTTTTGGATTATAAAAGTTAGCTTTGCGGTGTTTATTAAAAGCCCAATTTTACTGCCTTTATGAAGATCAAGCACATTGTTTTCACCTTGCTGGGCCTTGGCCTTTGCGCATTTATCATTTACCGCATCATGGAAAACGCTGAGGACAACTCCGAGAGCAAAGGAGGTGGTAAATCCCGGATGCCCGCTACGGTAACGGGAATGATCCTCACCCCCCGCCCCTTTGCTGACAACCTGTCGCTTTCCGGATCAATAGAGGCCAATGAACAGATAGAAATCCGCAGTGAAGTCCCGGGTATTGTTGAAAGTATCAATTTTGACGAAGGCAGCCAGGTATCCAAAGGCCAGGTTCTTTTCAAGGTCAATGACCTGGAACTCCGCGCCCAGCTTTCCCAGGCGCTGACCGCGCAGGAACTGGCTTCGGAAAACGCGCGCCGCGCCAAACTCCTGTTGGAAAAGGAGGCCATTTCTCGGGAAGAGTTTGACATTGCCACCGCCGATTTCAGGTCGGCGCAGTCCCAGACCCAGCTTATCCGGGCGCAACTGGCCAAAACCACGGTGCGCGCGCCTTTTGCGGGGAAGGTAGGCCTGCGGTCAATTTCAAAAGGAACCTATGTCACCCCGGCAAACATCGTGGCCAAATTGGTAAACACCTCACAGGTCAAGATCACTTTTTCCATTCCTGAAAAATACGCTTCGCAGATGACCAATGGCAAAACGGTGAATTTTACCACATCGGGCTACCGCGATACCTTCAGTGCCCGGATCTATGCCGTGGAACCTGAAGTTGACGTTGCCACTCGAACCCTCCGCCTGCGTGCCATCGCCCAAAACCCCGAAGGCAAGCTTATACCCGGGACCTTTGCCAATGTCGAGCTTCCGCTGGACCGGATTGAGAACGCTTTGATGGTCCCTACCGAGGCGCTGATCCCGATCCAGAACGGCAAGAAGATTTTCGTGGCCCGTGACGGAAATGCCAAAGAAGTCGTGGTTGAAACCGGCGCCCGCACTGAGCGCGAGGTCCTGATCACATCAGGGCTTAAACCGGGCGATACCGTGCTCACTACCGGAGTAATGTCACTTCGCGACGGAGCCCCCGTAAACATCAAGCTTGTCCAACCGCAGGCGCAAAAACTTTAACATGAGTCTATCTACCACCAGTATAAAGCGGCCAGTCCTGACCATCGTGATGAACCTGCTTTTGGTTCTTTTCGGGATTATTGGCTACACCTATTTGGGCATTCGTGAATTTCCGTCGATCGATCCCGCGCAAATTTCAGTCCGCACCAATTATACGGGCGCCAATGCCGACATCATCGAATCGCAAATTACCGAACCCCTTGAAAAGGCCATCAACTCGATTGACGGGATCCGCAATATTTCATCGTCAAGCAACCAGGGATCGAGCAATATCTCGATTGAATTCAACCTGGATAAAAATCTGGAAGAGGCGGCAAACGACGTGCGTGACAAGGTAGCGCAGGCCGTGCGAAGCCTGCCTCAGGACATTGACGCGCCGCCGGTGGTTTCCAAGGCCGATGCCGATTCGGAAACCATCATCACCATGACCGTGCAGAGCGATACCAAGAACGTACTTGAACTTTCGGATTATGCCGACAACGTCATCGCGCCGCGTTTGCAAACAATTCCGGGAGTGTCGAGTGTCCAGATCTGGGGCCAGCGAAAGTACGCGATGCGGCTTTGGATTGACCCGGTGAGGTTGGCCTCCTACGGGCTTACGGTTTCCGATGTGCGAAACGCCCTTGCGGCACAGAACGTGGAACTTCCGTCGGGAAAGCTTACCGGGGCCAATACCGAGCTTACGGTAAAAACCGTCGGCAACCTCTCAACCGAGGAAGAGTTCAACAACATCATCATTTTGGCCGAAGGCGAGAAGATTGTGCGGTTGAGCGATGTGGGAAAGGCCGCGCTTGAGGCCGAAAACCTTGAAACAAAGCTCAGCGAATCAGGCCAGCCGATGGTGGGAATGGCCATCATTCCGCAACCGGGAACCAATTATCTGGACATCGCCGACGCATTTTATACCCAATACGAGCAATTTCAGCGCGACCTGCCGAAAGATTTCAAGCTCAATGTCGCCATTGACAACACGGCCTTTGTGCGCAAAGCGGTCCATGAGGTGGTGGAAACCCTGGTGATCTCGATTATTTTGGTGGTCCTGATCATTTACCTGTTCTTTCGGAACTGGGCCATCGCTTTCCGGCCGCTTATCGATATTCCGGTATCGCTCATCGCGACCTTTTTTATCATGTGGATGCTGGGCTTCTCGGTTAACGTACTGACACTATTGGCCATCGTGCTCGCCACGGGGCTGGTGGTTGACGACGGAATCGTGGTCACTGAAAACATTTACAAGAAAGTGGAAGAAGGCATGTCGCCCATCGAGGCGGCAATCAAGGGCTCGAATGAAATCTTTTTTGCTGTAATCTCGATTTCGGTAACCTTGGCGGCGGTTTTCCTTCCGGTAATTTTCCTTGAGGGCTTCGTAGGCCGGCTTTTCCGTGAATTTGGTGTGGTGATTGGCGCGGCGGTGCTGATTTCGGCCTTCGTGTCACTGACCCTGACCCCGATGCTCAACGCTTACCTGATGAAAGGGGGCGTGCAAAAACATTCGCGGTTTTACGAAGTCACCGAAAAATATTTTGTGCGTATGAACGAAAGCTACAGCCGCTCATTGCACTCGTTCATGAAGAGAAAATGGCTGAGCTTCCCGATCCTGGTGGTTTGCCTGGGGTTGATCGCGCTGTTTTTCTCGATCCTGAAAAAAGAGACCGCACCTTATGACGACCGAAGCTTCGTCAGTTTGAACGCCACGGCACCGGAAGGCGCTTCCTATGATTATATGGACCGCTTCATGCAGGATATTTCGCAACTGATCAATGATTCGATTCCCGAGAAAAAAGTGGCGCTGATCATCACTTCGCCCGGCTGGGGAGCCTCATCGGTTAACAGCGGCCGGGCCCGGATAGCGCTGGTAGATCCGTCGCAACGCGAACGCAGCCAGACCGAGATTGCCGACGCACTGGGGAAATGGGCCAAACGCTATCCGGACGCGCGCACCAATGTTTCGGAATCCCCAACCATCGCCGTAAACCGCAGGGGCGGGATGCCCATTCAGTATATTATTCAGGCTCCGAATTTTGAGAAGTTGCGTGAGAAGATTCCCGAATTCATGGCCGCTGCCGAGTCTGACCCCACTTTTTCCAATGTTGACGTGAACCTGAAGTTCAACAAGCCCGAAATTTATGTGACCATTGATCGTGAAAAGGCGCAAAGCCTTGGCGTTTCAGTAATTGATGTGGCCCAAACCCTTCAACTTTCGCTCAGCGGGCAACGCTTTGGTTATTTCATGATGAACGGCAAACAATATCAGGTAATGGGACAGTTTGACAAAAAAGACCGCGACGCGCCGGTTGACCTTACCTCGATATTTGTCAAGAATGACCGCGGCGAACTTATCCAGTTGGACAACATGGTGAGCGTTGAGGAACAGAGTTCACCACCTCAACTATATCACAACAACCGCTATATGTCGGCTACGGTGCAGGCAGGACTTGCCCAGGGCAAGAGCATCAGCGACGGGATTGAGGCAATGGAAAACATCCGCGAGAAAGTTCTTGACGATACATTTACCACTGATCTTGGGGGCGAATCGCGCGATTTTGTCGAGTCCAGTTCCAATACCGCATTTGCATTCGGGCTCGCGCTTTTGCTGATTTTCCTGATCCTGGCCGCGCAGTTTGAAAGTTTTATTGACCCGCTGATTATTATCCTGACCGTGCCGATGGCCGTCGCGGGCGCGTTGCTTTCACTGTGGTTGTTTGACCAAACCTGGAACATCTTCTCCCAAATCGGGACCATCATGCTCATTGGCCTGGTGACCAAGAACGGGATCCTGATCGTGGAATTTGCCAATCAGCTTCGCGAGCAGGGAAAATCCAAATTTGACGCCATTATCGAGGCTTCCGAATCAAGGCTTCGGCCCATCCTGATGACCAGCCTCACCATTGCCCTTGGCGCGTTGCCCATTGCGCTTTCACTGGGTGCAGCCTCCACCAGCCGTATTGGCATGGGGGTAGTGATCGTGGGAGGGACATTGTTTTCATTGGTGCTGACACTTTTCGTGATCCCGGCCATCTACCTGATGTGGTCACGACAGCGCAAGCACCGCCCGGAATTCGACAATATTGAACAATACGAAAAGGAGGTCGCCCATGGGGTCTAAAAAGTTTTGGCTGGCGCTGGCCTTGTTGCCCTTCGTAGGCGTGGCGCAGGAAGTTTTGACACTCGAAGAGGCCGTCAGGACGGCACTTGAGAACAATTATGACATACGGATCGCGGCCAATGAGCTGGAAGCCGACAAGCAGCAGGTGACAATTGGAAATGCGGGTTTCCTGCCGCGGGTTGAAGCGGTCGCCACAGACAACAGCAACATCCAGTACTCCACGCAAACCCGGGCAAATGGCGAAGTCCTGACCCTTGATAACGCGCGGAACAATCAGCTCAATTACGGCGTGAATCTAGGATGGACGATTTTTGACGGGTTCGGCATGTTTGCGCGTTTTGACCAACTTAAGGAGGCGCAAAAACTGGGTGAGGCCGAACTTCGGGTTACCATGACTGCCGGGATCGCTGATTTGATGGCAACCTATTTTGACCTGGTGCAACAGCAGCAGCAACTGGCCGCGTTGGATACCGCTATCGTAATTTCGCGCCAGCGGGTCGAAACCGCGCAAAACCGATACAGCATCGGCAAGGCGGCCAAACTCGAGGTGCTTAACGCCCAGGTGGACCTCAATACTGACATGACCGCCCAGATGCGGCAGCGGGAATCTTTTGCATCAACACGGGTCCGGTTGAACCAGTTGATGGGCCGTGATCCCCGGACCGAGTTTACCGTCAATGATTCAATAGTGGTCAATCCCGACGTGTCGCTTGGCGATATGATCAACAGGGCATCGGAACAAAACCCGCAGATCCAGGCGCAACTGCTTGCCAAACGAATCGCCGAACTTCAGCTCAGGCAAGTGCGTTCAGGCCGCTATCCGGTAATCACGGTTAATTCGGGCTATATCTGGACTGAATCGCGCTCCCCGCTGGGATTTACCACTGAAGCTTCATCGCGCGGATTTAGTTACGGCTTCAATGCCACTTTGAACCTGTTTGACGGCTTCAACCAGCGGCGCAATGAAAAAGTGGCCAAGATCCAAATTGAAAACGCCGAGCTGATGGTTGAAAGACAAAAACTTGAAATCAATTCGCAGTTGGCCGCGGCTTTTGAAACATACACGGCGAATGTTGCCCTGATTGAGATTGAGCGCAAAAATGAGGAACTCGCACGTGAAAATCTGCGGATCACGCTTGATAAATTCAGGATCGGCACCATCCCCACCCTTGAATTCAGGACGGCGCAACTCAATTATGTCAATGCCCGGGCACGTTTTTACAACGCGCAGTACCAGGCCAAATTATCTGAAATAACTTTGAGGGAACTTTCGGGAAATCTTGGTTTGTAGCAATTTTTGCCGATTTTTGCGCCCACAATGATATCCTACAACACCAAAGACTGGTTCACTTTTATTTTCAGGTTTCACCGCGCCGATACCTTCCGGACCCTTTTGCCGATTATGGCAGCCATCGGGATTTACGCCGGGATTATTGGCTATCTCGAAGTGGTTCACTGGCAACTTGCCGATTCCAGTTATGTCAAAAACATCACACTGATGCACGGCATGCTGGGATTCGTGATTTCGCTGTTGCTTGTTTTCAGGACCAATACCGCGTATGACCGTTGGTGGGAAGGCCGGAAATTGTGGGGATCGCTGGTGAACAACAGCCGCAACCTGTCAATCAAACTCGCCGCAATGCTGGGTGAGGACGAGCAGGAACGTGCGTTTTTCAGGAAGATGATTCCGCATTATGCCCTTACCCTTCACGCGCACCTGGGAAGTTCCAGCACCGGGACGATGCTCTTTGAAGACATGGAAACATTGGATACGCAAAAGCATATGCCCAATCAGGTGGCCGCTCGAATTATTGCACGGGTCAACCAACTCTACCGCAACGGCCGCATTACCGGCGATCAGCTCATCACCCTGGACAAGGAGCTGGTTTCTTTTACCGATATTTGCGGCGCCTGCGAACGGATCAAGAATACTCCCATTCCATACTCTTACAGCGCTTTCCTGAAAAAGTTCGTGTTTTTCTACGTGATGACACTCCCTTTTGGCTATGCCTTCAGCCTGGGTTTTTACGTGATCCCGGTGGTGGTTTTCATCTTCTACGTACTTGCCAGCCTGGAGCTTATCGCCGAGGAAATCGAGGATCCTTTTGGCGATGATCCCAACGACCTTCCCACGTTGAGGATGAGCGAGAATATCCGCCGGCATGTGGAGGAGTTGATTTAAGGGAAGAAAATTGAGATGAAAGATGAAAGATGAAAGAGAGGAATGAATCCGTTAGGGGCCATTCCTCCGTCTTTCAATAGTTGAACTTAAAAGAAAAGGACAATTAACATCTGTCCGGTAATATTCTTTCTTCCATCAGCAAAGCGGGCTTCACAAAACATCGCCATTTACCATGCCGCGTTTTTCATTTATCGCCCTTCGTTCCCTGGCCGATGGGGCGTGATCGGTGTGTGATCGGCCACCTTCTTTGGTGCTCGGAGCCATCTGCCTGGCCATGTTCTTGGCAACCGCGCTGTCGGGTAAAACGGTGTTCAGCACGTCATAGGTTTTGTTCTTGAGCCCGGGGATTACCACCGCGTCGCCATCCATCATACCTTCATAGCCTGCCCTGGCCACTTCTGCGGCAGTGTACATCGAAGTTTCCCGATAGACGACTGTATTATCGGCTTTGGCTTTGTGAAAGAAATCAGTATCTGTGGCATCGGGCCTGAGCGCAGTAAGGGTGACCTCGGTATCTTTCATTTCCTCGATCAGCGCCTCGGTAAAAGACAGAACGAATGCTTTGGTCGCGGCATATACCGACAGGTAAGGCGACGGCGCTTTGGAAACAGCCGAGGCCAATTGCAGGATCCTGCCGCTGTTGCGCGCCTCCATTTCCTTGAGATAGTATTTGGTCAGACTGACCAACGCCACGATATTGAGCTGGATAAGGTCGCGTTCGCGCTGAAGGGCCGTTTGGGTAAAGCGTCCCCACTCCCCCTGCCCGGCATCGTTGACCAGGATATCGATGACAATGTCGCGGTCACGGGTAAAGGAATAGATTTTTTCGGCGGCGCCCTCTTCAAACAGATCGATCGGCAGTATATGCGTGTGGATATTGGCGATGGATTCCATTTCCCTGGCGGTTTCCCTGAGAAGGTCTTCATTGCGGGCCACCAGCACCAGGTTGTAATTGTCTTTTGCCAGCAATTTTGCGAGTTCGTACCCTATCCCACTGGTAGCACCTGTAATCAGTGCGTGCTTCTGACTCTTTTCCATAATATTCAGGTTTTAGTTTTAAAGCCTAAAAATCAGCATTTAATCCTCGGATTCCCTTACACCCATTGCCGGAATGTTTACACGATTACCTGTTGAAAAAATACAGCGTACCCCGCCAATTATTTTCCAATTTCGCCCCTCCTATTCGCTATCTTTGCACGCGTAATTTACCAAAGCATGAAAATCTCCTACAACTGGCTCCGGCAATTCATAAAACTTGATTGGAAATCTTCTGAAACCGCTGCCCTGCTTACTGATCTGGGCCTTGAAGTGGAAGCAGTCGATACCTTCAATTCCGTACGCGGTGGGCTGCAGGGCGTTGTGGTGGGGCATGTTTTAAGCTGTGAAAAACACCCCAATGCCGACAGGCTTAAGGTTTGCAAAGTGGATCTTGGCGACGGGAATCCCGTACAGATAGTATGTGGCGCGGCCAATGTAGCTGCAGGGCAAAAAGTTCCGGTAGCAGCTATCGGCACCACACTGTACGATGCAAAGGGCGAGCCTTTTCAGATCAAGAAAGGGCGCATCCGGGACCAGGACAGCCACGGGATGATCTGCGCCGAAGACGAGCTTGGCCTGGGAACCTCACACGAGGGGATCATGGTGCTTGACCCGGGACTTGCACCGGGAACTCCGGCGTCGTCGGTATTCAGTGTGGAAAACGACGAGGTATTTGAAATCGGCCTTACGCCAAACCGCGCCGACGCCATGAGTCATATGGGTGTTGCCCGTGACCTTAGGGCCGGGCTGATGCAAAAGAACGTCAATGTGGAACTCATTACGCCATCGGTTTCCAAATTCAAGGTGGACAAACGCGTACTCAAGATTGATGTCGATGTCAAGGATTCCAAACTGGCGCCGCGTTACTGCGGGGTGACCCTTTCGGGGATTTCGGTAAAGGCTTCGCCCGACTGGCTCCAAAACAGGCTCAGGGCCATCGGGATCACGCCTAAAAACAATATCGTTGACGTGACCAACTATGTCATGCACGAACTTGGGCAGCCATTGCACGCCTTTGACGCTGCCAAGATCACCGGGAAACTGGTTGTCAAAACCGCCGAAGCGGGCGCAAAATTC
Source organism: Bacteroidota bacterium (assembly GCA_023437485.1). GTDB lineage: Bacteria > Bacteroidota > Bacteroidia > Flavobacteriales > Flavobacteriaceae > Flavobacterium. The sequence continues at coordinate 26,222 of JAEZGB010000158.1, read as the reverse complement.
ACCACTCTTGACCAGGTGGAGCGCACTCTTGATCAGGATGACCTGATGATCAGTGATGACAAAGGCCCTTTGTGCATGGCCGGAATACTGGGCGGCCAAAATTCAGCCGTTTCTGAAGGGACCAACGCCATATTCCTGGAAAGTGCCTATTTTAACCCGGTCAGCATCCGCAAATCGGCCAAGCGCCATGGACTGTCAACCGACGCTTCGTTCCGTTTTGAACGCGGTATCGACCCCACCATCACCGAATACGCGCTCAAACGAGCCGCGCTGTTGATCCTTGAAGTGGCCGGGGGCGAAGTGACTTCGGACATTGTCGACCTATATCCTAAAAAAATTGAAGAACATACCGTCTTTTTGAATTTCAACAAGGTGGCAAAAGTCATCGGCCAGGAACTTCCAAAGGAAACGATTAAAAAAATACTGGTATCGCTTGATATCAAGGTGAACAGCATGTCTGATGCCGGACTGGGCCTGATGGTTCCGCCCTACCGGGTGGACGTGCAGCGCGAAATTGACGTGATTGAGGAAATCCTTCGGGTTTACGGTTATAACAACATCAACTTCACCAAAAAGTTCAATGCGACCGTGTCCTATTCGGCGCGGACCGAGGATTACAAAGTCCAGAACATCATCGCGGCACAGCTCACCTCGCTTGGTTTCAATGAGATGATGGCCAACTCGCTCACCACTCCAAATTACACTCAACTTTCAAGTTCCATCAAGCACGAATACAACGTGACGATGCTCAACCCCCTGAGCAGTGACTTGCAGGCCATGAGGCAGTCGATGCTGTTCTCAGGGTTGGAGGCCGTGGCCTATAACCTGAACCGGCGCAACAATGACCTGAAACTATTTGAATTTGGCAAGACCTACCACAATTTTCCGGGCGGATATGAAGAATTCAAGCACCTAAGCCTTTTCCTCTCGGGCAACCGCCTGTCAGAGTCTTGGGCCAATCCGCAGCAGACTTCCGACTTCTTCCAATTCAAGGGGTACGTTCAGGCAATCCTTTCCCGATTGGGGATCGACAAGATCTTTAACCAGCCGCTAACCTCTGACGTGTTTGCCGAAGGCATCGCCATTACCTCGGGCGATACCGTATTGGTCGAGTTGGGAACGGTCAAAAAAAGCATCCTGAAGCATTTTGACATCCGTCAGGAAGTGTTCTACGCCGACTTTAATTGGAATGCCGTACTCAAACTGATTTCCAATAAGATAAAGTTTTCTGAAATTCCAAAATATCCCGAAGTCAGGCGCGATCTTGCACTGCTTGTGGACGAAGCGGTTTCCTTTGATTCCATTTACATTGTGGCCCGGCAAAGTGAAAAATCACTGCTAAAGGACATCAATCTCTTTGATGTTTATTCCGGCCCGAACCTGCCGCAGGGCAAGAAATCCTATGCTGTCAGTTTTATTTTGCAGGATAATTCCAAAACCCTTACCGATGCGCAGGTCGAGAAAGTAATGGGCAAACTTCGCGCGCAGTTGGAATCAGAGCTTGGCGCTGCTTTGCGATGAAGTGGTTTGCGGCGTTAGCACTGCTGGCACTGGCGGGTTGCCGAAATGAAAAAGGCACCATCGAGCTGGTCAGGGAGCCGGTCGCGGTAACGGCATCGCGGATGCAGGACTTGGTGATTGGCCTGTCGCGGCATGCACAGTCACGCAATCCCAAATTTTTGATCGTCCCGCAAAACGCTCCCAAACTGCTTTATCTCCAGGGCGACCCCTACATGCAACGGCACCCCGAATACGACAGCCATATCGATGCGTTGGGTATTGAAGGCCTTTTTTACAATGCCTCCTTTGAACCGGACTCGCTCCGTATAGCAATCCTCGATACTTTTTCTAAGAGTAAAAAAGTCATGGTGTCCGATTTTGTTCAGGATCCGGCCGACGCCAAACACGCCCGGGAACTGATCCGGCAGCACGGTTTTCTGCCCCTGGTACGCACTCGTGACAATTATGATTACGTCAAAATCCCAGCACTTGCAGGGCCATCGGAACCCGCAAAAAGCATTGATGATATCAGTAATTTTCTTTACCTGATCAACGGTTCTCATTTTGGCGATCGCGAAAGTTTTGTCAGGGCGGTTGCCTCGGCACACCATCAGCTGGCCATAATTGACCTGTTTTTTCACGGCGAGGCCTTCACCCGGCAGGAAATCGCCGCCATGAAAAAGATGCCCGGTGGCGGAGAGCGTATCCTTTTGGGTTACGTAAATATCGGCGCGGCCGAGAATTGGCGCTATTACTGGCAAAAGGACTGGAAAGTTGGCCATCCGTTTTTCCTGGCCCGGCCCTACCACGGTTACAAGGACGAGACCTGGGTGCGGTATTGGGATCCTGCCTGGAAAAAAATCCTGTACGGATCACCCGGGGCCTATGTTGACCGGCTGATCGACGCAGGATTTGACGGAGCTTACCTGGACAATGTGGAGGCCTATCTTTACCTGTTCGGAAGCGACTGATTCAGTTATTACCCAACATCATCCTGGCACGCTCAAGGTCTTCGGGGGTATCGATACCGATTCCCGAGTGGCCACAAATCACCATCTTTATTTTTCGGCCTGATTCCAAATACCGAAGTTGTTCCAGTTTTTCGGCTTGTTCTAGCGGTGTGGGGCTCATTTGCGCGAAATCGACTATGGCGCTTTTGCGGAAGGCATAAACCCCGATATGACGGTGGTAGGCCGGTGGATTTCCGGGCTCGCGGTTGCAGGGAATCGGCGACCTCGAAAAATACAGTGCGCTGCCATCCAATCCAGTGACCACCTTGACCACATTCGGGTTCGCGATATCCTCAGGCCGATCGATGGGTGTCATCAGCGAGGCCAGGTCAATGGCCTGTCCCGAATCGGCGCGAAACACCTCAATCAGTGCACGGAGCGCACCCTGATCTATGAAAGGCTCATCGCCCTGAACATTTACCACGATATCGGCCGCGATACTTACAACGGCTTCGGCAATCCGGTCGCTGCCCGATTCATGCGGTTTCAGGCTCATGAACACCTGGCCGCCACGGGAGGTGATTTCATCAAAAATTTCTTGCGAATCGGTTGCTACCAGCACCTGGTCAAAAAGTCCGGTGTCACGGGCCGCAAAATAAGTTCGGGTAATTACGGGCAGCCCGCCAAGGTCCTGCATAAGTTTGGCCGGAAAACGCACCGAGGCGTATCGTGCCGGGATCACAGCGATTATTTTCATGGAGCAAATTTAATCATTGGTAAAAAATTCATCGGGAAACCCGATCAGGTATAATTTTTCCCGTGCCCGGGTCACGGCGGTATAAAGCCATCTGATGTATTCGCGGGAAATCCCGTCAGGGAGGTACGGATGCTCCACAAAGACAGTCTGCCACTGGCCTCCCTGTGATTTGTGGCATGTAATGGCGTAGGAAAACTTGACCTGCAAGGCGTTAAAATATTCATTCTCACGCATTTTTTGCAATTTTCGGTACTGCGCACGTTCCTCGGCATAATCCTCCATTACTTCGCGGTAAAGCCTCTCGTGTTGCTCCTGGGTCAGCGCGGGCGATTCGCTGGCCAAAGTATCCAAAAGCAAGATCGTTTCCAGGGGCGACTGGTTCGGATAGTCGATCATCCGCACTTTGACGCGCGCGAACCGAAAACCGTACAGTTCTTTCATCGAAAAGATCTCGAGAACCTCTATGATGTCGCCATTGGCAATAAAACCGGCCTCATCGGTTTCCTTCAGCCAAAAGTAATTGTTGCGCACCACCATCAGGAAATCTCCGGTAGCAATTTCGTTGTCACGGTCCAGGACACGGGTGCGGATCTGCTGATTGTAAAGGTAGGCGCGTTTGTTGGAGCGAACGATGAACGCCGTATCCTCAATACTGTAATTCCCGTATGCCGACTCGATCGCATCCTGGATCTCATAACCGTCGGTGAGCCTGACGATGTCCCGGAATCCCTTTAACCTGAATCTGAATTCAGGCAGGAAATCGTCGCGAAGCAGTTCGCGCAACAGCGTCGCATTGTGCAGGATCCCCGACTCGTTTTCCTGACGCATCACCTCGTCCAGTTCAATGGAGACGATATCCATCCCGTAACCGCTCCCCAGCGCGCGGGTGTCCAGCGCCGGGCTGATGTCCATACCCACCGGTGGCAACTGAGCGGTATCGCCCAAAAGGATCAGTTTGCAGCCGGGCGACGAGTAAACATACAGGATCAGATCATCGAGCAGCGAATCGCGCCCCGCCACATCGGCTTTATCGGAGATCATTGAAGCCTCGTCGACAATAAAGACGGTGTTTTTGAATTTATTCTGCTGACGGGTAAAACTAATTCCCGCACCCGATTTGCCAGGAAAATAAATTTTTTTGTGGATCGTAAAGGCAGGTTTTCCTGAATAACCCGAGATGACCTTGGCCGCACGTCCGGTGGGCGCAAGCAGCACCGCTTTTACACGCGTGCCCTCCAGTGCCGAAACCAGCGCCGCAATTGCCGTGGTCTTTCCCGTCCCGGCGTATCCCTTCAGAACGTAAATCTGGTCATCGGGGCCCGAAAGAAATTCGGTCACCTGCATAAAAAAGAGCTCCTGCAGCGCTGTTGGGCTATAGGGAAACTGGCGGCGCAGGTAAAGCGTGAATTCATTACGGGTCATTTGGCGAAGATACGAAACTGACGCGGCGCGCGGCCAGCGCAAAGGTTTGTACTTTTGCAAAAAAAACCATGGCCCGTAAGATCCCAAACGACCTGCCAAAAGCTCCGGTTACGGTAAACTCGCTAAAGAATGCGCTGCTGATATTCAGGTACGCCGGGCCACATAAATGGAAGTTTTTTGTCGGGCTGATTTTCCTGCTGCTTACCGGGGGAACCGCGCTGGCATTTCCAAAATTGATGGGAATGCTAATCGATTGCGTGCGCGACCGGGATTCGTCACAGGCCAACCAGATCGCATTGATTTTGGTGGGCATCTTGCTTTTGCAGTCCTTTTTCTCGTTTTTCCGGCTTTCGCTTTTTGTCAATTTTACCGAGCACACCCTTGGCAGGCTTCGGTTGGCACTCTACACCAACCTGGTGCGGTTGCCCATGTCATTCTTTTCGCAAAAGCGCGTGGGCGAACTCAACAGCCGGATCGGTCAGGACATCGGCCAGATCCAGGACACGCTCACCTCTACCATCGCCGAATTCCTGCGGCAGTTTATCCTGATCATTGGCGGGGTGATTCTTCTGGCCAGCGAAAGCATCAAACTCACCCTGATGATGCTCTCGGTTGTTCCGCTGGTGGCTGTTGCGGCCGTAATTTTTGGCCGGTTCATCCGCCGGTATTCGAAAAATGTCCAGGACCGCGTGGCCGAAAGCCAGGTAATTGCCGAGGAAACGCTTCAGGGAATTTCAAATGTTAAGGCGTTTGCCAATGAGTGGTATGAAACCGCGCGTTATGGATCAAAGATTGACGAAATTGTCAAGATCGCGATCAAAGGCGGAATTTACCGGGGGTATTTCGCTTCGTTTATTATTTTTTGCCTTTTCGGGTCAATTGTGGCGGTGGTATGGTACGGCGTTTCGCTCAGTATCAGTGGCGAGATGTCGGTTGGCCAACTGATTTCATTTGTATTGTACTCTACGTTTGTGGGCGCTTCCTTTGGCGGCGTGGCCGAACTCTATGCCCAAATCCAAAAGGCCATCGGGGCAACCGAGCGCGTGTTCGAACTCCTTGACGAAAAGGCCGAATCACTTGGCACCAATCCGCAACGGGCAGCAATTTCCGGCCGGATAGAATTCCGCAACGTAAATTTCAGTTATCCATCCCGAAAAAACATTACGGTACTGAATGACGTTTCCTTCCATGCCGATTCAGGCCGGCGAATCGCACTTGTGGGATCCTCGGGCGCGGGAAAATCGACCATTGCTTCACTGTTGCTTCGTTTTTACGATGCCCAGGGCGGGCAGATCCTGATTGACGGCAAGGACATTCGCGGTTTTGACCTTGGCGGGCTGCGATCCAGCATGAGCATCGTCCCGCAGGACGTGATCTTATTTGGCGGAAGCATCCTCGAAAATATCGCCTATGGCAAACCCGGCGCCTCTGAAGATGAAATCCGCATGGCTGCCCGCCAGGCCAACGCGCTTGAATTTATTGAGGGCTTTCCTGAAAAATTTGATACATTGGTAGGCGAACGCGGGATCAAACTCTCAGGTGGGCAACGCCAGCGCATTGCAATTGCAAGGGCGCTTTTGAAAGACCCGGCCATCCTGATCCTGGACGAGGCCACATCATCACTGGACAGTGAAAGCGAACGCCTGGTGCAGGACGCGCTGGAAACACTGATGCAAAACCGCACCAGCGTAATCATTGCCCACCGGCTTTCCACCATCCGCAAGGCCGATCAAATTTTAGTTTTGGACAAAGGCGTCATCGCCGAACGCGGGACTCATGAAGAATTAATGGAGGTCAAAAGCGGTATTTATCGGAACCTGAGCGAATTACAGCTTCAATAATTTTGAATTTTAAATTTTAAATTTTGAATTGGGGATTGTGGTTACCTGATTGAATATGCCTTCAAATCAGCAATGCCACCTCATTTTCGAATTTTCAAATTTTCAAATTTTCAAATTTCCTAATTTAACTTCGCTGTCGCTCCGTTCCGTTCGGCTTCGCCTCGGGTCCTCATTTCCTAATTTCCGTCCGGCTTCGTTCGCGTCCTCATTTTCAAATCTTCAAATCTTCAAATTTTCAAATTCGCTAATTCGCTAATTCGCTAATTTTCTAATTACCTACTTCTTCCTCCTCTCCCGCTCCGTCTTTATCAACTCGAGCTCCCGGCTTGTCTGGCCCTCGACCGAGGTGTTTTCTTCAGCGCGGCGGATCAGGTAAGGCATAACTTCGCGCACGGGGCCAAAAGGCAGGTACTTGGCAACATTGTAACCGTGCTTGGCCAGGTTAAAGGAAATATTGTCGCTCATTCCGTAAAGCTGCCCAAACCATATGCGTTGGTCATTTTTGGCAATGCCGCAGCGTTCCATCAGCTCCATGAGTTTTAAGGAACTTTCCTCGTTGTGGGTTCCCGCGAAGATTGCCATTGACTCCAGGTGTTCCATCATGTAATTCACGGCGGCGTCAAAATTCAGATCGGTGGCTTGCTTGGTTGGGCAGATTGGGGACGGGATGCCCAATTGCTGCGCGCGCTCGTTTTCCTTCTCCATGTACGCGCCCCTGACAAGCTTCATCCCGATGTGGAAACCCTCGGCTTTGGCGCACTCGTGAAGCGACTTCAAATACGCCATACGGTCGTGGCGATACATTTGCAAGGTGTTGAAAATCAAAGCCTTGTTTTTGTTGTATTTGCGCATGAGGCCTTCGACCAATTCATCGGCCGCGTCCTGCATCCAGCTTTCCTCGGCATCCACCATGACGCAAATATCGTTTTCGGCGGCTTTTTCGCAAACCTTTTCATAGCGCTGCACCACGCGGCCCCACTCCACCTGTTCGGCAGGTGAAAGTTCCTGTTTGCCCACCTTTTCATAAAGTGCGAGCCTTCCGAAGCCCGTGGGTTTGAAAACCGCGAACGGAATGGCCCTATTGTGTTTTGCAAATTCGATGATTTTCAGTGTCATGTTCATGGCGTCGTCAAAATGCGCGTCGTCTTCTTTTCCCTCAACTGAATAGTCGAGCACCGACGACACTCCTTTGGCGTGCATCCGCTCCATAACAGGAAGGCAGTCCTCCTTAGTGGTTCCGCCGCAAAAGTGATCGAACACCGTGGCCCGTATGAGCCCTTCGACCGGCAGGTGCAGGTTCAGCGCAAAATTGGTTAGTGATGTGCCAATTTTTACAAGCGATCTGTTTTGGATGATTTTGAACAGGTAATATGCGCGATCCAGTTCGCGGTCATTCTTGAGCGAAAATGCCGCCTGGGTGTTGGTGAAGATATTGTCCATAATGTGTAAATGGTTGTGCAAATATAACTCGGGCCGGGGGATATTCGCTAAAATTTACCGTATTTTGCCGCTTCAAAATTTTTCTTGCAAATGAGGTTCGAGCCCATTATTTCAGCGGGGTCAATGGTACATTTCAATGACGATGGCTACCGCGCGCTCAACAGGCTTTTGGCCGGTGGACATTATTCAATGGTAGTGGTGCTCACCGATAGTCATACCGCCGAATTTTGCCAGCCCCGCCTGCTGGGTGAACTGGAATGCGAAGCGCCGATCGAACTGATTGAAATCGAGGCCGGCGAAGACATGAAAACCGTGCAGACCTGCCTTGAAATCTGGCACGCGCTTACTGAAATTGGCGCTGACCGCAAGGCCCTTCTGGTCAATCTTGGCGGTGGTGTCATTACCGATCTTGGCGGCTTCATTGCAGCGGCGTTTAAGCGGGGCGTGGACTTTGTCAATATACCCACAACACTTTTGGGAATGGTGGATGCGGCTATCGGCGGAAAGAACGGCGTTGACATCGGATCTCTCAAAAACCAGGTAGGAACCATTACCTCGCCGCGGATGGTGTTGGTGGATACTGCCTACCTGGAAACGCTTCCGCCCCGCCAGCTCCGATCAGGATGGGCCGAAATGCTCAAGCACGGGCTCATTGCCGATTTATGTTATTGGGAAACTCTAAAGGACATGGATCCAATGACCGCGGAATTGGACGGCGTGATTTATCGTTCGGTGGAGATCAAGAGCGAGATCGTGACCCGTGACCCTACTGAAAACGGGCTGAGGAAAGCCCTGAATTTTGGCCATACGCTGGGCCACGCCATCGAGAGCCGGTTCCTGGAACTGGGGCAAGCGATACTCCACGGAGAGGCGATTGCCGCCGGAATGGTTTTGGAGTGTTTTTTATCGATGGAAAAAGGCCTGCTGGACCCGAGGGAATATACCGAGGTTAAAAAAACAATAAAATCCCTGTTTGGACTTGTCAATTTTACCCCGGATGATGTAACTTCAATATTGAGCCTGCTGATTCATGACAAGAAGAACGAGCATGGCCGAAGGCTCTTTGCGCTCATCGCGGGCATCGGGAACCCCGCACTTGATATCGAAGTCGGGAACGAGTTGATATTCAGCGCTTTTGACGATTATGCCGGGCATAAGATTCACTAAAAAAAAATTGCCGGCCGGATATTAATTTTTTTACATTTGCGACGTGAAAAAACCTCAGGATTCATCGGTATTTAATGCGAATGCCATCAAGCGCGGCCTTACCCGGACAAGGACTTTAGCCGCATCCTGCATGAAGGCCTGTGACCCCCTCAGGTTCCTGGATACCGGCAGTGAAAAACTGCTGATCATTTATGCCAATATCAGGGTTTGAATTTTGGATTGATCCCGCCCAGTATTAATCCTAAAAAACCTTTGACATCAAATGAATACCAAATATTACGACCTGATCAATCAAACCTACTATTTTCCGCAGGAAGAATTTACCCTGAACAAGGATAACCTCCTGTTCCACAACATCGATTTGATGAAGCTTGTGGAGCAGTACGGCACGCCGCTCAAGTTCACTTACCTGCCACAGATTTCCAAAAGCATCCAGAAGGCCAAAAACTGGTTTCGGAAGGCGATGGAAAAAAATAAATACGAAGGCCGTTACTATTACTGCTATTGCACGAAGAGTTCACACTTTGAATACGTGATGAACGAAGCGTTCAAAAATGATATCCACATCGAGACCTCGTCGGCATTTGATATCAATATCGTCGAACGGCTCATCGAGGCCGGCAAGGTGACCAAGAAGACGTTCATAATCTGCAATGGATTCAAACGTGACCTTTACGTGAGCAATATCGCAAGGCTGATCAATAACGGGTACAACCGCACCATTCCCATTATTGACAACTACGAGGAACTTGACCTTTTGCAGGCCGAGATCAAGGGCAAATTCAAGATCGGGATCAGGATCGCGGCCGAGGAAGAGCCCAAGTTTGAGTTTTATACCAGCCGGTTGGGCATCGGTTACAAAAACATTGTGCCTTTTTACAAGAAACAGATCCAGGAGAACGAGAACATCGAGCTCAAGATGCTCCACTTCTTTATCAACACCGGGATCATGGACACGGCCTATTACTGGAATGAACTGGTCAAGTGTATCAAGGTGTACATCCAGCTCAAGCGCGAGTGCCCGAGCCTGGACAGTTTGAACATTGGCGGCGGATTCCCCATCAAGAATTCACTGGCCTTTGATTACGATTACCAGTACATGGTCACCGAGATCATCAACCAGATCAAGATTGCCTGTGACGAAGCTGAAGTTGACGTCCCGGACATCTTTACCGAATTCGGCTCCTACACCGTGGGCGAAAGTGGCGGCGCGATCTACCAGGTTTTGTATCAGAAGCAGCAGAATGACCGCGAAAAGTGGAACATGATCGACTCGTCGTTCATCACCACGCTTCCCGATACCTGGGCCATCAACAAGCGTTTCGTGATGCTCGCCGTGAACCGCTGGAACGATACCTACGAGCGCGTTTTACTTGGCGGAATGACCTGTGACAGCGACGATTATTACAATTCCGAGCAGAACATGAACGCCATCTACCTGCCCAAGTACAACAAGGAGAAGCCGCTGTACATCGGGTTTTTTAACATCGGTGCCTACCAGGAAACCATTGGCGGTTTTGGGGGATTGCATCACTGCCTGATTCCGCAGCCCAAGCACATTTTGATTGACCGTGATGAAAACGGCATCATCGGAACCGAGGTCTTCAGCGAAGCCCAGATTGCCGACGATGTGCTAAAAATCTTGGGTTACGACAAAAAATAATTTACATTTGAGATAGGCCTTCGGGCCCTAAAAAAAAGACGACCATGAAAGGAGCTATCAGCCAATTTATCGAGAAGTATTACCTGCATTTCAACGCCGCCACCATCGTGGACGCGGCCAAAGCCTATGAGCAACAGCTTGCCCAGGGCTCAAAGATGCTGGTGACCCTCGCGGGTGCGATGAGTACGGCTGAGATCGGGAAGATTTTTGCCGAGATGATCCGCCGCGACAAGGTGCAGATTGTTTCCTGTACCGGCGCCAACCTTGAAGAGGACATCATGAACCTGGTGGCGCATTCGCACTATGAAAGGGTTCCGAATTACCGCGATCTCACTCCTGAGCAGGAATGGGACCTTTTGGAGCGTGGGCTAAACCGCGTGACCGATACCTGCATACCGGAGCACGAGGCCTTCCGCCGACTGCAAAAGCACATCTACAAGATTTGGAAGGACGCCGACGACAAGGGCGAGCGCTACTTCCCGCATGAGTTCATGTACAAGATGCTGCTATCGGGCGTGCTTGAGGAATATTACGAGATTGACATCAAGGACTCCTGGATGTATGCCGCGGCCAAGGCAAACCTGCCGATGGTGGTTCCCGGATGGGAAGATTCGACCATGGGCAATATTTTCGCCTCCTATGTGATCAAGGGCGAACTCAAGGCCTCGACCATGAAATCAGGGATCGAATACATGGCCTACCTGGCCGACTGGTACACCAAGAATTCAAAAGACGGAATTGGATTTTTCCAGATTGGAGGCGGCATTGCGGGTGATTTCCCCATTTGCGTCGTGCCGATGCTCTATCAGGACATGGAAATGCACGATGTGCCTTTCTGGAGTTATTTCTGCCAGATTTCCGACTCGACAACCAGCTACGGTTCCTACTCCGGCGCTGTCCCCAATGAGAAGATTACCTGGGGCAAACTTGACATCAAGACCCCGAAGTTTGTCATTGAAAGTGATGCGACCATCGTTGCCCCGCTGATTTTTGCTTACCTACTCGACCTTTAAAATACTATGAAAAGAATTATTGTAGACTACTCCAAATTAACAAACGAGATCCTGAATCTCCTTGTGGAAAAGTTTCCCGACGGTTATGACGACTCGAACATCATCCGTTTCCGAAATGCGCAAAACGAGCTGATCGAGGCAGTCGAAGTGCGCACGCACGATACGATCTACCTGGTCAAGGTGTCCACCAAACTGGCAAGCCGCCTGGAGAAATTTGACGAGGACGATGACCTCGATGCCATTGTTGAGCCCATTGACCCGATCAAGGACATCGAGGATGATGAAATCTCCGATGACGACGATGACGATGATGTTGACCTTAGGCGTGACCCCGGCGGATCAGACGGTGATGACGATGACGACGAGGACGATATGGACGAAGCCGACGTCAGTGATGAAGAGGATGACGAAGAAGAATAATAAAGGGAGCTGCGGCTCCTTTTTTTATATATTAGCCCCGCGGAACGAACCGCCACTTAAATAACCAAAACCAAATAATGAAAAAAATCTGCCTTTTCCTTTCGATTGCCGCACTTTCGCTCGCGTCGTGTTCTTCTGATTCAGAATCCTCGACCAACAACCCGTCATCGGACGTGCTGGTCAAAAAAATCGTGTACACTTCGCTCATGGATGACTACACCGAAACCATCAACTTTACCTACAACGGCAACAAACTGGTCAAGGGCATTTATAGCGACGGATCACAGGAAACGTATACTTATCAGGGCGATCTTATAACCAAAATCGTGTTGAGCGTTGATGGCGAAGATGATATGATTGAAGATTTTACTTACGATTCAAGCGGCAGACTGACCGGTTACTATTACCAGGAAGGCGTCTACACGGAACAGGAAACATTTGTTTACAATTCCGACGGTACGGTCACGGGGACAATTGGCACCGGCAGCGAGGCCGTAAACCGCACCTATCATTTTTCAAATGGTGAACTCGTCAAGATCGTTAACAATATGGGGCAAACTTACAACTACACCTATGACGCGAAGAACAGTCCGTTTAAAAACGTAACCGGTTACGGCAATATCGCGATGGTAACCACCGGGGACCACGAATTTTTTGGCCGTTCGCAAAATATCGTTTCGATCCACGAAACCAGCGGGGATGTCAATTACATGGCCAACACGATGACTTACAATGCGGCAAACTATCCGCTGACAGCCGATTCGGTGGCCGATTTCGGCTCGGGAGCCATCAGCCATGACACGATGGTCTACACCTATAATTAATTCAAATGGATTTGTAAATTAGCGGCTTTAGAGCCGCTTTTTTTTTGTTACGCTGTGTACCGTTTGCCTTCGGGCTCATTCGACATTCGTCATTCGACATTCGTCATTCGACATTCGACTTTCGACAAAATTATTATGGAACCTGAGAAAGACTACCCTCATTTACCGAATATGACTTTTCGCCGTATGCCTGTTTTGAAGGCGTGGTCGAATTCGAGCCCGGTAAATTCAGGATCGGGCATCTGGACAACAAGATTCCGATACCTACACGCTGTCGGCGCGAAATATTTAAAGGTACCGCTGGGCAAATACCTGCTGATGGTGCTTCATGTGCCCGATAATCACGAATCCAAGCGCCCGAACTGAAATTTGCCTGTCTGATGCGGTTCCGATCTGCATCATTGTTTCGTTGTCAAAGGTCCTGAAAAGCGCCAGGGTTGATTCTCGTACAATCGACAGTTCAGTGAGCAGGGCATTGAGGTGGCGCGCATCGGCATTGACCGCCGAGGCATAATCGTCCTCTGAAAAACCCGGCAGTGGCGTTTGGTCTTTCCTGGAAAATCGCAATGCCCGATACGCAAAAACGCGCTCGGCATCAATCAGGTGCTGGATAATATCCTTAATGGTCCACTTCCCTTCGGCGTATCGGTAATCGTGCTTGCCCATTGGAATTTCCCTGACAAACCTGATAAAGTCGTGAAGCGAAATCTCGAGCTCCTCGATCAGGTCACCATCGTCAAGCGTTGCAATGTACGGCGCAAAGGATGGCGCGTATTCGGTGGGTGAAAGATGGGATGGTTTCATTTTAATTAGCGAATTAGCGAATGTGATAATTAGCGAATGTAGATTTACGATATTTTGAGTAGCCACTCTAGCCGGAGCGGAAGCGCAGCTGATTAGCAAGCGGAAAATAGCAAAATTGGACCAGACTTGCTCGACTAATGATATCAGACTGAAGGCTGAAGGCTGAAGGCTGAAAGCTGAAAGCTCAATAGTAAAAAAAGCCCTTGCGGGCTTTTACATATTTTTGAAAATCGTGTGCATCAGTCTCTTTTTGTCATTGATGCTTTCCTCAAGCGAGATCATGGTCTCGGTGCGGTACACACCTTCGATATCGTCTATCATAAAAATCACATCCTTGGCATGCTTGGTGTCCTTGGCGCGGATCTTACAGAAAATGTTGAATTTTCCGGTAGTTACGTGAGCCACGGTAACGAAAGGGATTTCATTGATGCGCTCCAGGACAAACTTGGTCTGTGAAGTATTGTTCAAAAATACTCCCACATACGCGATAAACGAATAACCCAGCTTTTCATAGTCAAGAGTCAATGACGATCCGGTAATGATTCCGGCATCTTCCATTTTCTTGACTCTCACGTGCACGGTACCCGCCGAAATCAAAAGCTTTTTGGCGATATCTGTAAAAGGTATCCTGGTATTGTCAATCAGCATGTCCAGGATCTGGTGATCGACTTCATCTAAACGAAACTTACTCATCTTTTTATTGTTCATTTTATTATTTGGGCAATCCATTCTCAAACTCCCGGGAACCCAACGAGAAATTGGCAATCGACCCAATTTGCGGAGGCCCGAAAGATGCCGATTTAAATTCAGCTCCCTCTGCCTCAAATTCGAGATGTCCAAAAAATCCGCCTAGTTTCCCAATCGATGCGATTTCGGCCACAAAACGCATATCGCCTTCAAATGGTTCTTCCCTGTATTGAACGGCAAAATTCGTAATTAAAACATTACTATCATAATTTATTTTGACGTTTTTGTATACAATGTCATAAAAACATATCTTATTTTGAGGAATCAGCAAATAATCCGCAAGCCGATTTTTACCAAAAACGGTTGAGCCGATGTATTCCAATGCCCAAACCAAAGATTTAAAAATAAGTTTTCGGGTAGTATGCCGATGATAATCAGCACGAAAATGCCCCGCCTCAAACAGGATCGTGGCCGCGCCCTTTGCTGTAAACGCATCCCCCACGCACTGCGGGTTAAACCCATCGTCAAACCGCCCAACGCAGCCGGGAATCTCCTTTTGCAATTTCTCGTTGATCGCGCAGATCACTTCAACGGCGCGTTTTCGGACGGGATTCATTGATTTTTGATGATCATATGAAGGCGCCAGGAATGAAACCGTTGCCGGCTTACCCGTTTCACCGGCCCCGAAAATTGTGCGCTGGTCGTGAAGGTTAAAGCAAAAATCAGGGTTGAACTGCTCAAAAACACTCCAAAGCGCTCGGGATTCGGGCTGTGAAAGATTAACAAAATCGCGGTTTAGGTCTGCCCCTGCGGCATTGGTTCGGGAGTAATCACGCGACCCGTCAGGATTGAGCTGCGGAATGATTTTCAAGGTGACTTCTGAAAGCAGTTGGTCTAATTCACCCATCAAACAGCCGTTGAGAAAATCGGCCAAAGCCCTTGTGGTAGTGGATTCGTTGCCATGCATTTGCGACCATGCCAAAATCCTGATGGGCCCGTTGCCAAGAGTCAATAATGGGATCGCCTCGCCGCGCACCGATTTTCCGATGACCTCCGGGCTAAATTTTTGAACCAGCGGGGCGATACCGTCCGGGCTGAGGTATCGGCTGTCAAGACCGGGGCACTTCACTTTTTGAAATAAAACCTCAAGATCGTTCACGGCTGGAAAATTTGAAGCCAAAGATAGTTTTGGAAAACTTAGCAATTAAGGTTTATTTTGGGAAAAAATCAAAATGGTTCGCCGGCTGCTGAGTTACCTGATCCCGATTAACATCCATAGACAGCGGTCAGATTTGAGCAAATCCCTTGAAGTGACCTGGGCAAACGGACAGCTGGTGCTGGATTCCCGCCATACCAACTACTCTTTTGGAAGCCTGCAACGAGTATTGCGCAAAGGCCTTCAACACATTGGATTTAAACGCATTGGCCAAATGGAGCGCATTTTGGTGCTGGGCGTTGCGGGCGGAAGCGTTATCCGTACTATCAATGAGGAAACGGATTTCCAGGGACGGATTACCGGCGTGGAGATCGATGGCGAGGTGATTGCGCTCGCCAACCGTTATTTTGGCCTTGGCGCGATCCCGAATTTGGAACTTGTGCAATGCGACGCGTTTGAATTCGTGCTTCGGTCTAACGAATGTTATGATTTGGTGATCATCGACATCTTTCAGGATACTAAAATGCCCGGCTTCCTGTTTGAGAACTTTTTCTATGACCGATTGGCAAAAATCACCCAAGAAGGATCGTCAATCCTCTTTAATACCATGACCCTGACCGATGAAGACAACCTGCGGAACGAGCGGTTCAGGCGCGAAATTAACCCTGAATATTTTACTGTCAGCGCGCTCAAAAGGATGGAATCGCACAATGAAGTGTTGGTGATTGAGAGGATTTAAAAGTATTTTTTTCGCCTGAAGTACACGATCATCACCAGTGAAATCACGCCCATTACCGCCAGGACCGCATAATAGCCATTTTCCATCTGAAGCTCCGGCATGTGCTGAAAATTCATCCCGTAAATCCCCACAATAAATGTTAGCGGCATGAAAATCACCGAGAAAATCGTGAGGGTCTTCATGATTTGGTTCATTTTCTGGCTTTGGGTCGAAAAAAAGATGTTCGAGGCGCTTTCCAAGGCATTGTTGTCAAAATCAATCTGTTCCAAGAGTTCCAGCGTTTTTTGATGCAGGCGCGCAAAGAAAGTGTAGTTTGCCCTGTCGATACCATTGTAATCATCATCGTGCTGGATACTTTTTAAATTGTAAAGCGCATCGCGCAGGGGAACGATCGCCCGGCGAAGGAAATTCAGGTTTTCGCGGTGCTTTTCAATGCGTTCCAGAACGATTGGCTTGTGGTTGTCCTTGGCCTCGGCCGAAACCGCTTCGATTTTTTCCTCATAATTTTCCAGCGTGATGTAAAAATTGTCCATCACCGCGTCAAGCATCATATAAAGGAGGTAGTCGTTTTTCTTCTTTCGGATGATTCCGCTGTGTTCGCGAATGCGCTGGCGGATCGCGGTAAAAAAGTCGCTCTTTTTTTCCTGGAAAGAAACCAGCAGGTTTTTTCGCAAAAGGAAAGAAATCTGTTCAATCTGGAGGCTGTCGTCAGGATCTTCCTCAAGAATTGATTTGATGCTGAAAAACAGTACATCGTCCATCTCCTCCATCCGGGTACGGCGTTGGGTATTTAGGATGTCGCTCAGGATGAACTCGTCCAATTGCAGCAACCCTGCCAGGCGGCCCATAAAATTCAGGTCGTGCAAACCGTGGATATTTAGCCACAATACATCGTTGGATTGATTGTCGTCACGCAATTCGTGCCTGAGTTTTTCAAGCGAAATGTCACGGTGTTCCTCAAAACCATCGTCATTGTAAACAAAGAGCTGCATCCGGACCGGATCGCTTTTGTAAATGCCGGTGTAAATGCAGGGCTGCGCGGTACGTGAACGGATGAATTTAACCCTTCTCATCAATAATTTTGCATAAAGATAGGAGATTTTAAGCAGGGGCTTTACATTTGAAAAAAATTGACGATGGCCGTACTTTTTAAGAATATTGCCCAATTGCTGCAGATAAGGGATTCAGATGTTCAGCGCGTTTGCGGTGCCGAAATGTCCAGGCTTCCCATGATTGAAAATGCCTGGCTGCTTACCCGGGACAATAAGATTGTTGGCTACGGACCGATGGATTCATGCCCGCAAGCCGAGGCCGAAATAATTGACGCTTCCGGCCGTGTGGTATTTCCCGCCTGGTGTGACAGCCATACCCACATTGTTTATGCAGGAAACCGCGAGCAGGAATTCGTAGACCGGATCAACGGGCTTACGTATGAAGAGATTGCCCTTCGCGGTGGCGGTATCCTTAATTCGGCGGCACGGCTCGCCGGCACTCATGAAGACGATCTTTACCGCCAATCGGCCAACCGGCTTCAGGAAGTGATGAAACTGGGCACCGGTGCCATCGAGATCAAATCAGGTTACGGGTTGTCGGCCCCCGCCGAAATCAAAATGCTGCGCACCGCTCGTAAACTTGCCCGGAATTTTCCTGTTGCCGTTAAGACCACTTTCTTGGGTGCGCACGCCTTCCCAAAGGAATTCAAGGAAAATCCTGATGCGTATGTCGATATGATCATTTCAGAAATGTTGCCACAGGTTGCGGACCAAAACCTGGCCGATTATATAGACGTTTTTTGTGAAAAGGGTTATTTTTCAGTGGATCAAACCATCCGGCTGATGGAAGCCGGGAAAAAGTTCGGGTTGCCGTCAAAAATCCACGTGAACCAGTTCAATGCCATTGGCGGGGTGCCTGCCGCAGTGGAACATGGCGCTCTTTCAGTAGACCATCTGGAAGTAATGCAACCTGATGATTACCAGGCGTTAAAGGACTCCGTCACAATGCCCGTGGCGCTTCCCTCCTGTTCTTTCTTTTTGGGAATTCCGTACACGCCTGCGCGCGAAATCATTTCCCAAGGCCTTCCGCTTGCCCTTGCCAGTGATTACAACCCGGGATCAACTCCGTCCGGAAACATGAACTTTGTCGTTTCGCTGGCCTGCATCAAAATGAAGATGACCCCTGAACAGGCCTTCAATGCCGCCACCATCAACGGTGCCTACGCGATGGGGCTCAGTGCTACGCACGGAACCATCACCCCCGGTAAAAACGCCAGCCTGATCCTCACCAAACCCGTAAATTCATTTTATGAACTGCCGTATTCGTTCGGGTCGAACTTGATTGAAAGGGTAATGATCAATGGGCAATTTATTTCGTGAGCGGAATCGTTTCTGGAAAAATTGCCAAATCCAAACCATGTCAATTGAAAAACGACGATTGGCCTAATAAATATTATAATGGGATCCGGGCCAGGCGTTCCCGGCTCGTACTGACAAAGATTGCTGCCCGCTAAACGCTATCTAAGGCTGAAGCTCGACTTTGACACCAATTCGCCATTCCCGTCAAAGATGTTGACAAAATAGGTTCCTTTCGCGTAGTCCTTTCCATGAAGATCTTCAGAAACCTGAACCGTCTGGTTCTCGTAATTTACAGTCTTGGCAAAGCTATAGGTCAGGGATTGGTCGCCAAAAGTTTCGGTTTTCTTATCGCCCAGCACATTGTTTTTGCTGTCAATGACCTGCACGTAATACAGGCGATCACCTGATTGGGCGATCTGGTTTTCGGCAATGGTGAAATCAATTTTGAGCACGTCGGCGCGGCTGGCGCGGTCAGTGGCGATCTGCTTGCCGGAATTGCGCTGTTTGTAGGCCGATGTCTTGAGGTTCAGTACCGATAGCTTAGAACCTTTTTCGACTGCCTTTGACAGCTCCTCGTTTTGGCCTACCAATATCTGGTTGTATTTTTTGGACTCGTCAAGCACCACGATGGTTGAATCGCGCTCAACGGTAAGTTTTGTGTTCTCGCCCTTAAGCCTTTCAACCTGCGCCACCAGTCCTTTCATTTCCCGCTCGAGCTTTTGGTACATTGTGCGGTACTTTGACAGCGAAGCCGCATCACCTCTGGATTTTTCAAGGTCAGCCATCAGTTTGACGACTTTTTCGCGCTCGGCGATGAGTTCATCGGAAAGCGAGGTGTTTTCGGCAATTGCCTGGTCATAAGTGGCTTTTAGCGCCGTAAGGTCATTCATTACCTTGGTCTTTTCATCCACCAGGACGGTTTGGGTGGTCTTGGCGTCACTGCTCATCTTATACATATAACCAAGGCTGCCCACCAGCAAGATGGCCAGAACTACGATAATCGCCTTAAGATTAGAAGTATTCCTTTGATTTTCCATAGGTTTTTTGAGTTTTAAACAAATGTATGAAAATAAATAAACCCGATGGATTGCCATAATTATATTATTTTTGGCCAAAATGCCCAATGGACAAACTCATTCCCTTTTCACTTACCGACCTTTCAAAACTGACCTATTACCGCAGTGGCGAAGTGAAATTTGGCGAAAAGATGCTGACACTTCCGCCCGACTGCGACCCCGCCGAATTCCTGGAAAACTGCGAATGTTGCTACGTGCTACTCGGCATTCCGGAAGATGTGGGAGTCAGGGCAAACTACGGGCGTCCGGGCGCGGCTTCGGCGTGGGAAAGCGCGATTAGTTCCATTGCCAATATCCAGCACAACCGCTTTTGCAAGGGTAGTTCCATATTGGTTTTGGGCCAGGTCGATGTAGCTGCCCAAATGGAACAGGTGCGCGAGCTCGAATTCAAAAATTTACAGGACCGCCGAAAGTTTGGCGAACTGGTGGAACTGATAGACAAAGAGGTGGCACACATTGTTTCGCTGATCGTGCGCGCGGGTAAAATCCCGATCATCATCGGCGGTGGACATAATAACGCCTACGGAAACATCAAAGGCGCCGCGCTGGCAAAGGCTCGCCCGGTGAACGCGGTAAACCTTGACGCGCATTCTGATTTCAGGATCATGGAAGGGCGGCACAGCGGCAACGGATTTTCGTATGCTTATGAAGAGGGTTTCCTCAAAAAATACTTCATTTTCGGGTTGCATGAAAGCTACACCTCACAAAGTGTGCTCAAAACCCTGAAAAAAATTGACGACCGGGTGAGGTTTAACACTTATGACGATATCGGCGTGCGGCAAATCAAACAATTTGACAAGGAACTTGCGCACGCCTATGAATTTGTAAAATCTGACCCATACGGGATTGAAGTGGATCTTGATGCGATTCCCGGTGTGGCCAGCAGCGCAATGACACTGAGCGGGTTTTCGGTTGAGCAGGCCCGCAGGTTCGTGACCCATTTTGGTGCAGGAAACCAGGCGGCTTATTTGCATATCTGTGAAGGCGCCCCCGATCTTGCCGAGCCGTCTTCGGCCCATTTGGTGGGAAAACTCATCGGATATCTGGTAACCGATTTCGTAAAGGCCCATACCGCGGCCAATCACCCGCCCTCGCCAAAATCCGATTTAAAGAAAGACAGCGCAAAATAACCTATCTTTGCGCGCCGCAATGACGCGGCCTTAATTTTTTTGAAATGATTTCATTCCAGGACCTTAACCTGTCCAACAGCATACTTGAAGCCCTTAAGGACGAAGGATATACACACCCTACCCCGATTCAGCAGCAGGCCATTCCTGTGGTCATGGACGGGCGTGACCTTATTGGTTGCGCACAGACCGGAACAGGGAAAACCGCGGCATTCGCCATACCGATCATCCACCAACTGCACCGCATGCAGTCTTCCAAAAGGCACAGGCACATCCGTGCGCTGGTGGTGACACCCACACGGGAACTCGCGCTGCAAATAGGCGAAAGCTTTGACACCTACGGACGGTACACCAATTTGAGGCAACTCACCATTTTTGGCGGGGTTTCGCAGGTTCCGCAGGTCGACGAGCTAAAGCACGGGATTGACGTTCTCATCGCCACCCCGGGACGATTGCTCGATTTGCACAAACAAGGCTACATTGACCTTGACCACCTCCATGCATTGGTTCTTGATGAGGCCGATCAGATGTTGGACATGGGTTTTATAAACGATGTCAAAAAGATAGTAAAACTCACCCCGGATAACCGGCAGACACTGCTGTTCTCTGCCACAATGCCCATCGCCATCCGCGAGTTGGCCGAGATGTTCCTCACTGATCCGGCGCAAGTCCAGGTGGCGCCCGTTTCCTCGACGGCCGAGCGCGTGGAACAACGCATCTACTTTGTGGAAAAGGCCGATAAACGCAAATTGCTGTACCACCTTATCCGCAATGAAAACATCAGCGACGTACTCGTATTTTCACGGACCAAACACGGTGCCGACAACGTGGTCCGAGCGCTCCGCAAACAGGGCGTGGCAGCCGAGGCCATCCACGGCGACAAATCACAGGGGGCCCGCCAGCGCGTACTGGAAAGTTTCAAAAGAAAGGAAGTCGGTGTTTTGGTGGCTACCGATATCGCGGCCCGCGGAATTGACATCGACCAACTGCCCTATGTGATCAACTTTGACCTGCCGAACATTCCCGAGACTTACGTACACCGCATTGGCCGCACGGCGCGCGCCGGACGTGGAGGTGTGGCGATTTCCTTTTGCGGGAAAGACGAGGAAGTTTACTGGAAGGACATCAAAAAACTGATCCGCGTGGACGTCAGGGAAATCACTGACCATCCTTACCCCTGGACGGGAAAACCGGCCGAAGCCCCCGCGAGCGAACCAACCCAGCAAAATTCCAACAAATCCAGAAAATCAAAGGGTTCCAGGAAAAACAAAAAGCGCTGGTACTAAATCGTACTGGAAGTTTTCGCAATCTGATCGTTGATGATCCGGAACAGTGTGATGGTTTCAAAAGGCTTGATGATGATGTCATTCATTCCCGATGAAATGGCTTCTTCGGCAATTTCCTCCTTCCCAAAAGCGGTTAGGGCCACGATCGGGGTATCGATTCCACGTTCGCGGATTTTGCGCGTGACCTCAAATCCGTTCATTCCCGGCATGTTGATGTCCATCAGGATCACGTCAAATTTCTGACGGTCCAAAAGTGCCAAAGCCGCGTGCCCGTCGTCGGCGAGTTGACACTGCATGTTATTGTTCTCGAGGATCTTGCGAGTCACGATCTGGTTGATTTTATTGTCTTCAACCACCAGGATCGAGAAAATCTGTGCCGATGTCAGGTCAACTTCGATATTGTTGATGATCTCGATGGTTTTTTCAGGATCGACATCAAAACCTATCGTAAATGAAAAACTTGTACCCTCTCCTTCAGTGCTTTTGAGATGGATTTCACTGCCAAACAGCCCGATCAGCCTTTTGACGATTGACAGCCCCAGGCCGGTTCCCTGATAGTCATCCTGCTTTCGTTCAATTTGAACGAATTTTTCAAAAATCTTCCCCTGATCGGCCTTTGCGATGCCAATTCCGTTGTCGCGAACCTCAAAATGGATAAAATGCCGAATTCCTTCAACTCGTTCCAAATGCGCCGATATCACCACCTCGCCGTTCTTGGTAAACTTGAGCGCGTTGCTCACCAGGTTCATGAAAATTTGCGACAACCGGAGTTTGTCACCTATCACGAACTCGGGAATGTCGGTATCGATCTCAGATGAAAGGCTGTTATTGTTGCGGTTGGCAATGAACTGAAGCGAGTTTTTAATGGTATTTAACTCATCGCTGATGTTGAAGGTGAGGTTTTCCAGGGTGAGGCGGTTCTCCTCGATTTTGTTGATCTGCAGGATATCGTTTACCAGTGAAAGCAGGTATTTGGCCGAAAATTTAAGTGAATTCAGATGAGTGCTCCCCGCAAGTTCTTTGTGTTCGTCCAGGATCATATTGGTAATCCCAACCACGCCGTACAAGGGGGTCCTGAGCTCATGGCTGATGGTGGAAACAAACTGCGACTTTAACTTAGAGGCTTCCTCGGCGCGGTCCCTGGCCTCCTTAAGTTCCTCATTGGCCGAAGTAAGTTCAAGGTTCATCCGTTGTTTGTAGTTGTAATTTTGGTACAACAAGTATAACAATACCAGCAGTACCGCAACTCCCACAATAAAAATAATCATGACCGCCCTGGAGCGCTGAAGCCGCAATTCCTGGATTTCCTTTTCCGATTCGATCCTTTCCAGGGCCCGTTTATATTCGTCAAGCTCGAAATTCACGCCCTCGGCCGCGGCGCGCCGGAGCTTTTCGCCATCGTAAATTTGCCGCATCAGCCGCAGGTGCATTTGCAGGTATTCATAGGCTTCGGCATCGCGTCCAATCTTGTTGAAGAATTTGGAGTATTCCTCGTAAATATAGGACAGGTCCTGCTCCTGGTTGTGCTTCAAAGCAGATTCACGTGCCAGGCCAAAGTAGGTTTCGGCATCGCGATGCTGCCCAAGCTTGCTCGCATCCATGGCATTGAGCATGTAAAAAATCGCCTCCAGATTTTCGTCAATGTACCTATCCCGATGCCTGATGATGAATTCCAGGTGCGGCCGGCCGGCCTTGTAGTTATCGCTGTGAAAATAGGCCCAGGCCATGTTAAGCCGGGTAAGGACCAACCGTGACGTATCACGGGTTTTCTCGGCAAAATGGAGCGCCTTGCCGTAATGGTCAATCCCCTTCTCAAAATTGCCAATCTCAAAAATGTAGATATTGCCAATGTTGTTGTTGTACCAGCCTTTTATCGAATCATTGGAAGTCCTTCCCGCGTATGCCAGGGCTTTGCGGTAATTTGCGATGGCCTTGTCATTTTCAGACAATTCCTCATAATTGCCCGCAATGGTATTGTAGGCAGCCGCTATCTGTTCATTGTCCTTTGCCGAGATCCCACGCTTTAGAGCCTCCCGGGCAAGTGAAAGCGATTCCTTGAATTTGTAATCGAGAAGGAACTGGTAGGCCTTGTCGTTGAGCTGGGACAATTCGTCATTGCTCCCAGGCGGTTGCGCAAATGCAACCAAAGGGCACAAGAGGGAAAAAATCGCTTTTTGCAGTAGGGACATAAAGCAGGGTTATGGTCAATCAAAAACTAGCCACGGCCGGGGGCATGGCCGCGAATCAGTTTCTAATCAGTTTGCGGTATTTTATGCGTTTTGGCGTGATGTCTCCAAGGCGTTTTTTCTTGTTTTCTTCATATTCGGAGAACGATCCCTCAAAGAAATAAACCTCCGAGTTGCCTTCAAAGGCAAGAATGTGGGTGCAGATCCTGTCCAGGAACCAACGGTCGTGGGAAATGACCACCGCGCATCCGGCAAAGTTTTCAAGCCCTTCTTCCAACGCCCTTAAAGTGTTGATGTCCAAATCATTGGTTGGCTCATCCAAAAGCAATACGTTACCTTCTTCCTTTAGGGTCATGGCAAGGTGCAGCCTGTTGCGCTCGCCACCTGAAAGCATGGATACCTTTTTATTCTGGTCGCTGCCGCCAAAATTAAAACGGCTCAGGTATGCCCTGGAATTGACTTGCCGCCCGCCCATCATGATCAATTCCTGCCCGTCGCAGAAATTCTCCCAGATGGTCTTGTCAGGGTTGATGTTGGAGTGCGACTGGTCAACATAAGCGATCTTGACCGTTTCGCCCACCTTGAACTCACCGGCATCAGGGGTTTCTTCGCCCATGATCATTCGGAAGATGGTGGTTTTACCCGCGCCGTTGGGCCCGATGATCCCAACGATCCCGGCTTGCGGAAGCGTAAAATTCAGGTTGTCATACAGCAATTTGTCGCCGTAACCTTTAGCAACCCCAATAGCCTCGATCACATTGGTGCCCAGCCTTGGCCCGTTGGGGATGTAGATTTCGAGTTTTTCGTCAAGTTGCTTTTGGTCTTCGTTCAAAAGTTTGTCGTAATTCTGCAGACGCGCCTTTTGTTTGGTTTGACGGCCTTTGGCACCCTGGCGCACCCAGTCAAGCTCACGCTCAAGGGTCTTGCGGCGTTTTGAAGCCACTTTTTCCTCCTGTGCCATCCGGGTGGATTTTTGATCCAGCCATGACGAATAATTACCTTTCCACGGAATACCCTCTCCCCTGTCGAGTTCGAGGATCCAGCCTGCCACGTTGTCCAAAAAGTAACGGTCGTGGGTCACGGCGATGACGGTCCCGGCGTACTGGGCCAAATGCTGTTCCAACCACAAAACGCTCTCGGCATCGAGGTGGTTGGTGGGTTCGTCCAGCAAAAGCACGTCAGGCTGCTGAAGCAACAAACGGCACAGCGCGACACGGCGGCGTTCACCTCCGGAAAGAACCTTAATGGGCGTTTCCGGATCGGGCGTGCGCAAGGCATCCATCGCGATCTCCAGCTTGGTATCAATTTCCCAGGCACCCAGGGCATCGATCTTGTCCTGGAGTTCAGCCTGGCGGTCCATGAGTTTCTGCATCTTGTCGGCATCTTCATATACCTCAGGCAGGCCAAACTGGTCGTTGATTTTGTTGAATTCGTCCAAAACGGCCATCGTTTCCGATACACCCTCGCGGACAATCTCTATTACGGTCTTTGACTCGTCAAGCTGCGGCTCCTGCTCGAGGTAACCCACGGTGTACCCCGGTGCGAAGACCACATCGCCCTGATAGTTTTTGTCAACCCCCGCGATGATGCGCAAAAGTGATGATTTACCCGAGCCGTTAAGGCCCAGTATCCCGATTTTGGCACCGTAGAAGAAACTGAGGTAAATGTCCTTGAGCACTTGTTTGTTGCTCGCCGAATACGTCTTGGAGACGCGGGACATGGAGAAGATTACTTTTTTATCGTCAGACATGAGTCAGGAAATTTTGAATTTTGAGTTTTGAATTTTGAATTGGGAGTTCGTTAATTGAAAAGC
>JAEZGB010000145.1 GCA_023437485.1 Bacteroidota bacterium | reverse complement strand
GAACTGCACATTCTCAGAGTAGTCCACTGGCGGCGGCGGAGCGTATTCGTTCATATGGCGCGTATCGCCCGGGCCCCAGACCGGGTCATTGCCAAAGCGGTGGTCCTGGAAATGCTTCCTTTTGGCCATTATCCTGTAGGAGAAAGAAATATTGGACGTTCCGTTGCCTTTTTCCCTTACTGTAAAGCCATCCTGTCCCGGAATAACATAGAGCCCGTTTGAGTCGCCTTCTTCCTGAAGAAATACACTCATAGGATGCGACTCGTCCACAAAGATGGTCTCGGCATAGAGCGGGTCCAATTTTACTTCGACCACCCCATTGACAAGTTTGGCCCTGCCCACATCCTCAAACCATACTTCAGGCGATTCGGTCACGTACAGCAATTGGTTGCCTTTTGAGGTCCCGACGCTGGCCGATTTTGTACCATTCGCAATTACATGGTTTCCATTAAAGTATCCGCTAAAATTGAGGTTGTTTCCGCTCCAACCCACAACGGCAAAATCATTATTCCCTGCCGGCACGGCCCCGCCATATCCAATGCCCATCAAGCCTATTCCCCATGCGAGGTCGTTATATGATCCCTGAACGCCAATCTGCTGGTTGCCAAAACCGGCTCCCGAGTATCCCCGTACACCTATCCTGAGCCCGGAAAATGCCGTGCCACGGTATTCTCCAAGAACGCCTACTCCGGCTGTGGCTCCCGTGCTGATCCCGAAGACGCCGGCACCGGCACTTGCGTTTGTCGTGGCTTCCAGGGCTGAATATGTATTTGCCGCATTTGAATTTTGCGCGTAAATAGCCGAACCCGTGGCCAACGTGTTATAGCCATTGATGGCATAATTGTTTGTTCCCGAAGTTCTTGCCGAAAACAGGTCACCGGCAGCTGGCGCGGCAGTGCTGTTTACCACGATTTGTCCGTTTGAGTGAAAACGCATCCGTTCGGTTCCCGTTGTTGAAACGGCGAGGTTATCAGCACCGGGCGAAAAGATACCGGTGTTGGTATCGGCGCTAAAGGAATAAAAGGGCAGTGCCGCGGTTCCAAGGCTCATGGCGTGAACCTGATTTGCATTAGGTATCCTAAAGCGTTCAGTTCCGGCTGTGCTGAATCCCAGAACATCTGCTGCGGGCCTCCAGAATCCGGTATTGTCATCACCGGCCCATGAATAGGTGGGCAAGGCCGTGGTTCCGTTGTCATAAGCACGTAAACGGCCGTTGTTGGTAAATGTAAAACGCTCGGCATTGTTGGTCCTGACGCGGACTTCAACATTGTCGGTCGATCCCAAAAAATTTGTCGCAGGATTGGTTCCCGCGTTCCCCGTTAGGCTCCATGCGTTGGAATTTCCGGCGACGCCCAGTTCAATCCAGGCCGTGCCGTTCCAATAATAGAAACCCGGTACGACATTGTTTGGCGGCGTGCCGGCGGTGGCCGTATTCCAGACCAATGTACCGGCGGTCAGCCCGCCTCCCTGTGGGTTCACGACCGGCGCCGAAACTGCCTTGGAAGTGAGCGCGATTCTGGGAACGAGGACCCCATTCGTGGTTGAGGTTATGTCCAGGGCACCCGCGGGAGTAGTGGTGCCGATACCCACCTGCGATTGGATCGAGAGGGCCGTAAACAGGGCGATTGTCAAGTAGTACTTTTTCATGCGGATAAATGTAATAATTACATAATCTTAACAATTTATTGGGCTTTGTAAATCGATGAATTTGAAATAATTGCCGATGAAATACATCTTTTCTTAACATTTTAAAAATAGTTTGTGAGGAATGGCCTTCAGTAAATTTCAATCATTATTTTTATTCAAATTTTTCGGGTTATGAAGGCATCCTTTTTCATGTATTTTGCCAGTTGCCTTACCGGCGTAATGGCTCAATTGTCGGTTACGGGAAACAGTTACATATATGCTCGTGACCAGGTGTTGTTTGTCAATCAGGGCATCAATCTGCAGGCTAACGCGAATCTTTACCTTCGCGGCGAGTCACAGCTGTTGCAGGGTACAACCGGGGCATCGTCAAATTCGGGTCCGGGACGGCTCTCGGTATATCAGGAAGGAACTTCGGACCAGTTTGATTATAATTATTGGTGCTCGCCCGTGGGGAACGCTTCGGCCGCGACGGGGAATGAAAATTTTGGAGCCACGATGCTGGGAAGGCCGCAGGATGTTGTCAACAGTGTTCCCGCCACGATTTTGGGCCCAGGGGTATTGAACGGTATTTCAAACCCTTTGTCAATTGCCGGCGGATGGATCTACAAATACATCAATTCAAATAATTATTCGCAGTGGGTTTTGGTAGCGGGTGCTTCGTCAATCGCGCCAGGCGAAGGGTTTACCATGAAAGGGACCTCGGGCACTGACGCGACCATGGTCGAAGGACAGGTAAATAATCCCGGCGGCGCGCAGCGCTATGACTTCAGGGGCAAACCCAATGACGGAAACATTTCGGTCAATGTCGGGCTCAACAACCAAACACTGACTGGAAATCCATACCCGTCGGCCCTGCATGTCAATGCATTCCTGCTGGACCCGGCCAATACGGCCTGTGACGGAATCGCTTATTACTGGGAACAAAACAAAACGGTGAACTCGCACTTTTTGACCCAGTACCAGGGCGGTTACGGAACGTACTCGCCCATCAGTATAGGGTCAACCGGAATTTATGTCCCGGCAACTTTCAATACCTATGACGGCAGTGGCAACCTCAATACAACGGGAACCTCGTCAGGCCTGGTAATTGAACGGAAATACGCGCCAATCGGACAAGGTTTTTTGGTCCGGGGAATTGCCAACGGGACGGTAACCTTTAGAAATTCACACCGGGAATATTACAGGGAAAGTGGTGCGCTGTCGCAGTTTGAGCGGTCGGCCAACGAAGCGCATTCCAATTTCAATACCGAGTCGCATCTCAGG
>JAEZGB010000142.1 GCA_023437485.1 Bacteroidota bacterium | reverse complement strand
ACGGTGATCTTCAGACAGCCGGCCAATATGGTGTTCCAAGGCATAAAGCCCAGCCGCGGCCAGATAGCCTGCCTGCCTCATTCCTCCGCCCAATATTTTCCTGATCCTTAGCGCTTTATTTATGGTTTCTTTATCTGAAAGTAAAAGTGAACCTACCGGTGCTCCAAGCCCTTTTGAAAGGCAGACCGATATGGTATCAAACAGGATTCCGAATGATTCGGGTGACTGCCTTTTGGCGACCATGGCATTCCAGAGCCTGGCGCCGTCCAGATGGAATTTTAGTCCGTGCCTGATGCAAACTGATTTGATCGCGCCGAGGGTTTCAAGTTCATAACACGCGCCCCCGCCTTTGTTGGTGGTATTTTCGACGCATACAAGCGATGTGAGCGGGCTGTGGTAAAAATCAGGTGGATTGATGGCCGATTCCACCGCTTTGGCGTCGATCATGCCGCGGGTCCCGGGCAAAAGCGAACACGAAACACCACTATTGAATGAAACCCCGCCCCCTTCATAATTGAAAATATGCGCGTACCGCTCGGCGATGAGCTGTTCTCCCGGATTGGTGTGCAGTTTTATGGCGGTCTGGTTGGCCATCGTCCCTGAAGGAAAGAAAAGCGCCGCCTCCATCCCGAACATCTGGGCAACCCGCCGTTCCAGTTCATTGACGGTGGGATCCTGTTTGTAAACATCATCACCCACCGGCGCGCGGAACATGGCCTGGAGCATTTCGGGCGTGGGTTTGGTGACGGTGTCGCTTACCAGATTTATTTCCATAATTCAAAAAATGAATGGTATTTTTGTGGGAACGCAAAAGTACATTATTTATGACAAGTACCGAACAGATCAAAGGTATTGTAGAGCGCCTTGGAGCGCTGAGGAGGTATCTTTGACATTGATGCCAAGCTTGTAGAAATTACCAACGAAGAAGAAAAAACGTTTGCCCCAGACTTTTGGAATAACGCCAAAGAGGCCGAAGCCATCGTTAAAAATCTTCGGACCAAGAAAAAATGGGTGGACGACTTTAACCGCGCCTCCGATCTCACCGACGAACTCCAAATCGCCCATGACTTTTACAAAGAAGGCGCCTTGACGGTTGAAGAGCTTGATGCGCAATACCAGCAGGCGCTTTCGCAGGTTGAGATGCTTGAGTTCCGCAACATGCTTTCGGACGAAGGCGATTCCATGAGCGCCGTACTGCAAATCACGGCCGGTGCGGGGGGCACGGAAAGCTGTGATTGGGCCCAGATGCTCATGCGAATGTACATGATGTGGGGCGAAAAGGAAGGGTACAAGATCAGGGAGCTAAATTTCCAGGCCGGCGATGTTGCCGGAATCAAGACCGTCACACTGGAATTCGAGGGCGATTATTCCTTTGGATACCTCAAGGGTGAAAACGGTGTTCACCGGTTGGTGCGCATCTCCCCTTTTGACAGCAATGCCAAAAGACATACGTCGTTTGTATCGGTATATGTGTATCCGCTTGCCGATGACACCATTGAGATTGAGATCAGCCCGGCCGATATCACCTGGGAAACCATGCGATCAAGCGGCGCCGGCGGCCAGAACGTTAACAAGGTGGAAACGGCGGTGCGGTTACGCCACCACCCTACCGGGATCATCATTGAGAACTCGGAGACCCGTTCGCAGTTGGACAACAAGACCAAGGCCATGCAGCTCCTGAAATCGCAGCTTTATGAAATCGAACTCAAGAAGAAGCAGGCTCTTCGCGATGAAATCGAGGCCAACAAGATGAAGATTGAATGGGGTTCACAGATCCGCAACTACGTAATGCACCCGTACAAACTCGTAAAGGACGTTCGCACCGGTCATGAAACCAGTGACGTTGACGGGGTGATGAATGGCGAAATTGACGAATTCCTAAAGGCCTACCTGATGATGATGGGCCAAAAACAAGAGGAGTAAGCCGTAAGTAATTAATCGAAAATACCGGTCTTTGGGCCGGTTTTTTTATAGGTAGTAACAAAATGTTAATGAAATGTTATAATTGCGTCAGCAGGTCACAAAATCATCCAAACTTATAAACCAATTTTTAAGAATGAACAAATTAACACTTATTGCGTTGCTTTGCACGGCATTTTCGATTGCACAAATCAAATTTGAAAAAGGATATTACGTGGATAATACGGGCAACCGGCATGAGGTCCTGATCCGCAATGCCGACTGGAATGACAATCCCCGCAAAATTGCGATCAAAGGGTCAACCGAGGCCGAAATTGTCGAGAAAACGATAGACGAAATTCAGGAATTTGCGATTACGGGAAGCCAAAAATTCGTGCGGGCCGATATTGGACTGGACCGATCAGCAAGCAGCGCGGGGACCAATATTTCGGGCGATAAAAATCCACATTTTGTCAATGAACGGATTTTTCTGCGCTCGCTGGTAGACGGGAGCTACAAATTGTACATTTACGAGGAAAGCGGATTGCAGCGGTTTTATTACCAGACACCTCTAAAGCCGCTGGCGCCGTTGGTTTACAAAAAATACCATCCTACACTGGGACAGACTACCAATTCAAAAATAAAGCCCGACGACACGGACTACAGTGCGATTTGGGAGAACAATCAATTCAGGAACCAATTGTGGAACGACGCGAGGTGCCCTGATACAAAACTTTCAAGTGTAGAGCGCCTCAAATACTCCAAGTCATCGCTTGTGGACTATTTTGTCAAAGTGAACAATTGTTCGGGCAGTAGTGAATCTGCCGTCACAACCGTTGCGCCGAGCAGGAAAGGAAAATTGAATTTTGGACCTGTTCTAGGAATCACGATGGTAAATTTCTCATCAGAACGCGATCCAGAATATTGGTCTATTGATAAATCAGAAACCAGTTTCCAATTTGGCGCCGAGGTGGAGTACATACTTCCCACAAATGCCAATAAAATTGCTGTTTTCGCCGACCCTCATTATTACAGTTTTAAAGGCGGTGAATACGGTTATGTACGTCTGAGCGGCGCTACCGGCGATTACAAAATGTCGTTCACAAGCTTATCAATTCCGGTTGGGGTTCGGTATTATTTTTTCATGGGCGCCGATTCCAAAATATTCCTTGACGGCGCAGCAACAATCAACATTACCAAGGGCGATGTAGAGTTCGACAACCCCTCGGCTTCCTTCGAGCTGGACAGCCACCACATGAATTTTGGTTTTGGCGGAGGCTTTAATTATAAAAGATACTCTGTCGGCGCAAGGTATTATACAGTTGGGCAATTACATCCCACTATCAATGCTGAGGCTAGCCGTCTTTCCTTTTTCGCGAAATTCTTCATTTTGTAAGGTCGTTATCCAAATTAAAAAGCAGGCTTTGGGGCCTGCTTTTTTTTTTATTTTGTACTGGATTCGATATCAGATCACAAGGCTCAGCAACCAGTATAGCACCGCTGCCAAAACCGCCGAAACCGGAATGGTAAGCACCCACGCCCAGATCAGCTTAACCGTAACACCCCAGCGAACCGCCGAAATCCTTTTGGTAACTCCTACCCCGATGATCGACCCCGTAATGGTATGGGTAGTGGAAACCGGAATCTTGAAATGTTCAGTGGAGAATAACGTCAGCGCTCCTGCCGATTCGGCTACCACACCTTCAAACGCAGTCACTTTGGTAATTTTTGATCCCATCGTCTTAACGATTTTCCATCCGCCGCTAAGAGTCCCCAATGCAATGACCGAATAGCAGGTTAGCGGAATCCAGGCCGGAATGGTCGGTTCACCCTCTTTGGGTAGTGAAACATTCAGCCACTCGGGCAGATCAGCCTGGATCACCCCCGATGTATTGATATACACGGCGACCGCCGCGGCAATGATGCCCATTACCTTTTGCGAATCATTCCCACCGTGGCCAAGGCTAAAGGCGGCCGAGGAAATAAGCTGCATTCGTTTCAGGATCTTTTCGGCGCGCGCCGTGGATAACGAACTAAAGAACAGGTTGAAAACCGCAAGGCTGTAAAAGATAAGCGCCACCAGCATCCATTTGATGTTTTCAGGCGCAAAGACGATGCTCATTGTCCGGTCTTCAAAACGCATCTTTTTGGGCTCGGTTTCAAATACGTAGATAAAAAACAACAGCGCCAAAATCATAAGGGCCACCGTAAAAATCTTGGAAGCGACGTTCTTCTTTGAAGCGTACATCAACCAGATCGAAAGGAAGTACGATATGAGCATTCCCAGCAACGGCGCGAAAGCAATAAAGAGAATGATGATGATCACACCTGACGGGAGCAGTTCTCCTGCCTTGGCCTGGCTCCACCAGTTCACGATTTTAAAACCGGCGTGCTCGGCATCGGTAACGCCAGAAAGCCCGTGGGCAATGGCAGCCCCGGCAAATCCACCGATAAGGGTGTGCGATGAACTTGACGGAATCCCATACCACCAGGTAAACAGGTTCCATGCGATCGCGGCGATGATTCCCGCCAAAAGCACCGTCAGGTTCAGGCTGGAGGTATGAGCGGTCTTGGCTACGGTATCGGCAACGCCAAACCCAAACACCCAAAATGCCGCGAAGTTAAAAAACGCTGCCCAGGCAACGGCCTGAAACGGAGTAAGCACTTTTGTGGCAACAATGGTGGCGATGGAATTGGCAGCATCGTGAAAACCGTTGATGTAATCAAAGATCAGCGCGAGGACGATGATGATGATAAGTAAGGTAAATTCCATGGGCCTTTATGAGTGTTTGACAACAACCGATTCAAGTACGTTGGCCACGCTCTTGCATTTGTCGGACGCCGATTCAAGCGCCGAAAGAACTTCCTTGTACTTAATGATGTTTTTGGCGTCGGTCTCGTTCTCAAAAATATCGGCGACGGCCTTATCAAACACATTGTCGGCCTTGCCCTCAAGCTTGTTGATTTTCTTGCACGCGTCGGTAATGTTCTTCAGGTTTTTGAACTCCTTAAGTTCGCGTATCGCACTGCCTATCTGCAAACAAGCCTCCAAATTAATCTCTGTGAGCTTGCGGATGGATTTGGTGATTTTTTCAACCTGGTAAAGGCGCATCCGGCTCGCGGCGCCATGCATGTAGTCGGCCACGTCGTCCATTGCCTTAACCAGGGAATGGATATCCTCGCGGTCAAACGGCGTGATAAAATTCCGGCTGAGTTCCAGGTGGGTTTTGTGCGTAATCTCTTCAATGATGGCTTCCAGTTCCTCGATTTTGGTAAAGTATTCCTCTCGCTGGTCCTTTGGATGGTTAACAAGATCGTGAAGGGTTTCGGCCAGGAGAATCAAATTTTGTGA
Source organism: Bacteroidota bacterium (assembly GCA_023437485.1). GTDB lineage: Bacteria > Bacteroidota > Bacteroidia > Flavobacteriales > Flavobacteriaceae > Flavobacterium. The sequence continues at coordinate 12,167 of JAEZGB010000142.1, read as the reverse complement.
AGCCTGTTCAAAAAGCGGGAAAAATTTCTTGTCTTTCGGGACCAGAAACTGGAAAATGTTGTTCAGTGACATTTGCGTTAATTTGATGCCGCAAAAGTACTCTTCCAATGTTAAGTCAATATTAAGATTAGGTAAACTCCTTAACATTCCGATAAACGGCAACCCTGCGGCCTTTTCCCGTTTAGCGCTGATTTTGTACATTAGCGCCGCCCCGCAAAACAGGCGGCACAAATTTATGGACATCAATTTCAACAAAAACGAAGATCACAATAAACTTTTACTTTCTGACCTTAAACAGCGTTTTGCCAAGGTCAAACTGGGCGGAGGCGAGAAGCGTATCGCAAAACTGCACGCCGAGGGCAAGATGACTGCCCGCGAGCGCATTCGGTACCTGCTGGACCAGAACAGGCCTTCCATTGAAATTGGCGGTTTTGCCGGCGACGGTATGTATGCCGAGCACGGCGGATGCCCCGGCGGCGGCGTGGTGGTCAAGATGGGTTATATCCGCGGAAAACAGGTCATCGTGGTAGCCAACGATGCTACGGTCAAGGCCGGCGCATGGTTCCCGATCACGGGCAAGAAAAACCTTCGGGCGCAGGAAATCGCAATGGAAAACAGGCTTCCGATCATCTATCTCGTTGACAGTGCCGGTGTTTACCTGCCCATGCAGGACGAAATATTTCCGGACAAGGAACATTTTGGCCGCATCTTTCGCAACAATGCCGTCATGAGCTCTTTGGGAATCACGCAGATCGCTGCGGTAATGGGAAGTTGCGTTGCCGGCGGGGCTTACCTGCCCATCATGAGCGACGAGGCCCTTATCGTGGACAAAACCGGCAGCATTTTCCTGGCCGGGAGTTACCTGGTAAAAGCCGCAATCGGCGAGAGCATTGACAACGAAACCCTAGGTGGCGCCACCACGCATTGCGAGATTTCGGGGGTTACTGACTACAAGGCCGCGAACGACAAAGACGCGCTGGACAAAATCAAGAACATTGTGGATAAAATCGGTGATTTTGACAAGGCCGGATTCAACAGGGCCAAACCCGAAAAGCCGGCACTGGATCCCAATGATATTTTTGGCATCATCCCGCGGACCCGCTCAGAACAGTACGATATGATGGAAATAATTTCGAGGCTGGTGGACAATTCGGAATTTGAAGCGTATAAGGACGGCTACGGCCAGACCCTGATCACCGGTTACGCGCGCATTGACGGATGGGCAGTGGGGATTGTGGCAAACCAACGGAAAGTAGTGAAATCCAAGAGCGGAGAAATGCAGTTTGGGGGTGTCATTTATTCTGATAGCGCCGACAAGGCCACGCGGTTCATTGCCAATTGCAACCAAAAGAAAATCCCGCTGGTTTTTCTTCAGGATGTGACCGGATTTATGGTAGGTTCAAAATCCGAACACGGTGGGATTATCAAAGACGGTGCAAAGATGGTGAACGCCGTGGGGAATTCGGTGGTGCCAAAATTCACGGTAATTGTGGGCAATTCATACGGCGCAGGGAATTATGCCATGTGCGGTAAGGCCTATGATCCGAGGCTTATCGTGGCCTGGCCCAGTGCCGAACTCGCAGTTATGGGCGGTACGCAGGCGGCCAAGGTATTGATGCAGATTGAAGCGTCATCGCTCAAGGCCAAGGGTGAAACCGTTGACGAGGCCCGTGAAAAAGAATTGTTTGACAAGATCAAGGCGCGTTATGACCAGCAGGTGTCGCCTTTTTACGCCGCGGCGCGATTGTGGACTGATGCCATCATCGATCCTACCGAAACCCGCACCTGGATTTCAATGGGAATCGAAGCCGCAAACCACTCGCCCATCACACGGCCATATAATCCCGGGGTGATACAGGTTTAGTTATGGGTGTAGTTTAAATTTATAACTTGCAATATTATTATTCGGATCGACATTCGACATTCGACATTCGACATTCGACTTTCGACTTTCGACTTTCGACTTTCGACATTTAACACTCGCCTTTGAAATGGACCTACGGCATAAAGAACAAATTGATGGCCTCAGTGGTACTGTTGGGGCTGTGCGTGCTGGTGCTCCTGAGCCATTATTTGGACAGGATGCACACCGAGAATGTTAAAAATTCCATTTCGACAATGTATGAAGACCGCCTCATTGTTGAAGGATACATCCTGAACATGACCAAAAACATTTATCAGGTGCGCGAGACGCTGCAGGAGGGCAAATCAGGTACTGATGCGGCAGTAACGGCCCGGATGGATAATTTCCGGGCGCTGTATGAGGTTTTCATCCGCACGCGCCTTACCAAGGCCGAAAAGCAGACCTCAATTGACCTTTGGCGGGAATTTTTGCGGTTTGAGATGATGCTTAAAACAGGCGAGAAAATTACATCGGCACAAAGTGACAAAGTATTGGACCTGTTGGGTAACCTTTCGATGATTCAGCTTGACGAATCCAAAAAGATCATGCAAAAGGTGGAATCTCAGTATGCGTCCATCAAGTCCACCTCCCAATTCGCCTTTGCCATTGTAGTGGTGATTTTGGTGGTGCTCCAAATCCTGGTATTTTCAGGTGAATCGCTGATTCCTCTCTTCAAGCCCAAAGACCCGAGTTTGAATTGAACCCTTTTTCCCGATCGGTTGTAACTTTCAATCCGATAGGCTACTAATGCCAAAACGCTTTTCATGAGATTATTGATTATTGCATCGTTGTTCGCAATATCGGCCCAATCGCAGGAATTCTCCCGCAAGGATTCACTCCAGGGCGGCCTGAGGCCTGAACGCACCTCATATGATGTTCGCCGCTATGACCTTGATATCCGCATCGACCCTGACAAAAGGCATATTTCCGGATTCAACGATCTTACGGTGGAATTCATCACACCATCGCCTGAAATCCAGATCGATCTTTTTGAAAACATGCAGGTGGACAGCATTGTCATGGAAGGCAAACCACTTGCGTATCGCCGTGAATTCGGGGCAGTATTCGTGCAGACGCAATACGCGACCGGAAATAAAATCATCCGTTTTTACTATTCCGGCCACCCTTTGGCGGCAAAGCGCGCCCCCTGGGACGGCGGGTTCGATTTCAAGAAAGATCGCGAGGGCAACCACTGGATCGGGGTGGCGGTGCAAGGGACCGGGGCAAGCCTGTGGTACCCGTGCAAGGATTCGCAAACTGATGAACCCGATCTTGGCGCCTCAATTAAAGTGGCGGTACCCAATGGGCTAATGAATGTTTCCAATGGACGGCTACTGGGCTCAAAGGACCTGGGCGATGGCTATACACGTTGGGATTGGGAGGTTAAAAACCCAATCAACAATTATAACATTACGGTCAATATTGCTAATTATTCGCATATCCATGAACAGCACAATGGGCTTGACCTGGATTATTATGTATTGCATTACAATGAGCAAAAAGCGCGGGAGCACTTTGCCGAAGTCAAGCCGATGATGGATTGCTTCCAGGAAAAATTTGGCCCCTACCCTTTTGCTTCCGACGGATTTAAATTGGTGGAAACGCCCTATCTGGGTATGGAACATCAAAGCGCAGTGGCCTACGGGAACCGCTATATGAAGGGTTATTTGGGGTACGACATTTCTGGCAGCGGAGTTGGGATGCGATTTGACTACATCATCATCCACGAAACGGGACATGAATGGTTTGGCAACAGCGTGACCTCGGCCGATATTGCCGATATGTGGATCCACGAAGGCTTTACCACGTATTCCGAAACCGTTTTTGCCGAGTGTCGCTGGGGTTATGCCGATGCGATGCGCTACATTAACGGTGAAAAGAATTCGATTGCCAACGACCGCCCCGTCATCGGTTGTTTTGGTGTCAACCACGAGGGATCGGGCGATATGTACTACAAAGGCGCGGTGATGCTCAATACCATGCGACATATTGTCGCCGATGACCGAAAATGGTGGTCGATGCTGCGCCGTTTTGCCGAAACCTATCGTCACAAAATCATAGACACGCCTACCGTGTTGCAGTTTTTTAACACCGAATCAGGGTTAAGTTTTGACAAAGTCTTTGAGCAATACCTTAAAACGACCAAAATCCCTACGCTGGTACTCTCTTCTGATGGCAATTCGTTCAATTATCATTGGGCCAACGCGGTCGATGGGTTTGACATGCCGGTAGAAGTGGAACTTCGAGGTAAAACCGTTCGGCTCAATCCTACCTCCCAGCCCAAAAGATTTCGCCAAAAAGCTGACCTGGCCAGTGTCAAGGTCCTTACCGACAAGTTTCTTGTAAAGGCCGAAAAACGGTAATCTATACTTTATTCGCATTTGCGCGGATAATTGCACCCGATAGTTTTCGGGTCAAGAAAAACCATATCAGCCTAATTTTTAGTAACTTAGATACTCTAAAAACAATCGGCCATGGAAACAACTGTAAAAGGACTGAATAAATGGGCCAACGGGCAGAGTTATCCCATAGATTTGTTGCGAGTCGCGCTCGGGGTTTTCCTGTTCATCAAGGGCACTACCTTCATTACCAACAGCCAGGCCCTAACCGACGTGTTTTCTCAGGTCAGCAATTTTTCAGGCGGGATGTTCATTTTCCACTATGTCGCCGCGGCCCACATCATGGGCGGAATCATGATTGCTTTTGGCCTTTTGACCCGATGGGCGATCTGGGCACAACTTCCCATCCTGATCGGGGCGGTCATCATCAATTTTATAGGGCAGTTTCACTGGCTGAACTTTTTGATGGCAGTCGTGACCCTGGGTCTTTGCATCTTTTTCCTGGTTTTCGGAGGCGGCAGGCATTCGGCCGACTACTATTTCAAATTGCAGAAGTAACGGTCCGCCATCGGCAGAAATCCATCAGGCTAACAGTGCAAAATAACTGGATGGCGGGCGGTATCACTATAACATTGCAACGGTTTCACTGCGAAGAATTTTACCATTGCCGGTTTCGGCAAAACGCGGGATAAAGTGGATTTCCCGGGGCCTTTCATATTTGTCCAGCCCGCCAAACGCTGAGGGGTCAATTTCGCGCGGCTCGCCCTCAGCCAACAGTACGAGTTTTTGTCCCAGCAGCTCATCGGGAAGCCCGGCAAAGATAAAACGGCTTCCTATTTTTTTCTCGGAAACTTTCCCTTCGATAAGTTCCGGAATCAGTTTAATTCCGCCGCTGTTGACAATATTATCGGCACGTCCCAAAAAAACGAACTGATTGTCGCCCACGATTTCAACCACATCATTGGTCTGAATTGCCTCGGCCGATACGTGCGGCGCGTGTATGATCAGGCATTTATCGTCATTACAGGAAAGCGTAACCCCGGGGAGTGCCGTAAAGGCATCGGCACCCACCCTTTTGGCTGCAATGTGCGTAATGGTTTCAGTCATGCCGTAAGTCTCGTAAATTTCAGTCGGAAGCTCCACCAGCTGCTCTTCCAATGATTTGCTGATGCCAACACCTCCTAAAATCAATTTTTTGACACATCGCAAATACGGAAGCGAATTTTGTGCCTGCAAGGGCACCATCGCGGCAAAGTCATACTTCTGTTCGTTGTTTTTAAGAGGATGCGCGTCCGGTTCAACAAAGTCCATGTCCAGGCCCAGGATAAATGACCGGACAAACATCATTTTCCCCGCGATGTATTTTGCCGGAAGGCAATGCAACACCCTGTTTCCCGGCGAAAGCTCAAAAAATGATCCTGTGGCAAGAGCCGAATTGACCATCGCCTGCTTGCTCACCGAAACGATTTTGGGTTTTCCCGTAGATCCGGAGGTCTGGATTTCAACCGTTTCATTTTTGTCAAACCAGTCCAACAGAAACATGCCAACCCATTTTTCATAAGGTTCGCCCTCTTTGATAAAGCTATAGGCTATGCGGCACAGATCATCGCGGTCCAGGTTAAATCCATTCAACCGGAATCCGGGATGGACATCAGTATATTTTGGAATTGGGGTAGTCTGTATCATGGGTTTGCGTTGTGACCAGGCCGGTAAGCCGTCTTAGCCAACCGCTCCACCGGTACCTTTTACTAAAGATAAACAAAACTATCGGAAAAATGACCAGCACCGGAAGTACCACGTCAAAACCCGCATCGGGTTCTGATATGTCCTTGAGCACCGAATGGGTTTGAAATGCCGTCCAGTCAGCCGTGACCAGCAGGGCGGCCACCAGGTTGTTGGCCGCGTGAAAACCCAGGGCGAGCTCCAGGCCATCGTCCATCAACACCGTGATACCCAGGAAAAGACCGGTGCCGATATAGAATACCATGATGATGTACCCCATCATTTCGACCTCCGGGTTCAATACGTGCATCACGCCAAAAATCACCGAAGTCATGACCAGCGGGAACAGGCGCGTTTTGGAAAGATTGGCAAATCCCTGCATCAGGTATCCGCGAAAAACAAACTCCTCCACGCTGGTCTGAACAGGGATCAGCGGTATGGCGATGGCGGCCAAAATCAGGAATTTGTCCCACCTGAACTGCACGATGTAATCTTCTGGAGCCATCAGGTACCCTGCATAGGTGGTCACCGCCACGATCAGGGCCCAAAGCGTAAAGGCAAAGAAAATCCGGCCCCAATCCAGCCGGGGCCTTGCCGTGACGATGGACTTGAAATCCTGCCGATGAAGGACTTTAACCACCAGGTAAAGCCCCAACAGCGCCACCGCGAACGATATCAGCAAGAGAAACAGCGTCAGGTTGGGTTCCAAAAATCCCATCACCTGATCATTTGTCGCGGGAAAAGCGCGCCCGGACGCAAAGGCTTCGGCCGTGATAAACAAAAGCATCGGCCCCTGGCCTATAACTGCGGCGAGAATTACTACCACTGACCCGACAAGGTATTTCCAGAATTTATTTTCGGGTGTAAAGGATTGCTTAAGGAACATACTTTTTTTTTCAAATGTAGCACAATAATCCCCAACTCCGCGGCAATCGCACATTGCAAAATATGGCACAATTAACAAAGCTTTATGAGTTGCCCCCTAAACCAAAAGGTACTTTTGTCATCCAATACCATCAGTAAACTGAACCCTTTTTCATGAAAAACTTGCTCCAGGCAATCTTGTTATTTGTTGCCTTCTCCGGCTTCGCCCAAAGACCAGACGCTCCAAAAGTAACCGTTACCGGAAATGTTATAGAGCGTACCACGCGCCAACCCCTTGAATATGCGACCGTCTCCTTCGCACGGCCGGGAACACCCAGGCCAGTGGCGGGCGGAATCACCGACTCGGGTGGGAATTTCAGTATCGAGGTCCCCGCGGGAACCTATGACATCACCATTGAATTCATCTCATTCAAACCGCAGATCATTGCCAACCGCGAAGTATCGTCGAATCTGTCGCTGGGAACCATTGAGCTGGCCGACGACGCAACTCAACTGGACGAGGTGGTCATTCGCGCCGAACAAACTACCGTCGAGATCAAACTGGACAAAAAAGTCTACAACGTGGGCCAGGACCTGATGGTCAAGGGCGGTACCGTGAGCGATGTTCTGGACAATATTCCTTCGGTGGCGGTTGATGCCGACGGAAACGTGACCCTGCGCGGGAATGAGAATGTCCGAATCCTGATTGATGGCCGCCCCACCAACGCGATCAATATTGCCGAGGCGCTGCGGATGATTCCGGCCGACGCGATAGAGAAAGTGGAAGTGGTGACTAATCCTTCGGCGCGCTATGACTCAGAGGGTGGCGGAGGCCTGTTGAACATCATTCTCAAAAAAGGCAAGAATCTTGGCCTGAACGGAACGGTTATCGCCTCGGCGGGCCATCCTGAAACTTACGGGCTATCTGGAAATGTCAATTACAAAACCGAGGATTTTAACCTTTTTACTACCACAGGCTATAATTACAGGACCAACCCGGGCAACGGTATAACCAACACCGAATACCTGAATCCGGACCTATCGGTGAGCAATTACATCAATGAAAGCCGCGAAAATGAGCGCCGGAACAAGAGTTTCAATACCAATTTCGGGATGGAATGGTATTTAACGCCAAGCATTACCTGGACCAATCAGTTCAGGCTGCGCAAGAACACTGGCGGAAACCACGAGGAGATCTACTTTGATTATTTTGACGCCAACCGCCAATATCAGTCCACATCGGCACGGATCAGCGACCAGGACAGCAAGAACGAAGAGGCCGAATTCTCGACCAATTTCGTCAAGAAGTTTAACACAGACGGGCATATGCTAACCATCGACGGTTCATTCTCTGATGAGACCAGCAATGACCGCTCGATCATCAACGACGGATTTGAGACCACCCGCAATGATCAGGAGCGCACCGATAGCGAAGTCCAGTTGGATTACGTTCTTCCGCTTGGGGAGGACTCGCGTTTTGAAGCCGGCTACAGCGGCGATTTCCTTAAGCAGCTCACCGATTTTGAAGTTAACCGCACAGTTGACGGTTCGGTGGTTACGGACCCCCGTTATTCAAATGTTTTGGACTACCGCGAAAGAATCAATGCGCTATACTCGCAATACGGCACTAAGTTCAATAAATTTTCGGTTCTCCTGGGCCTTCGTTGGGAAGATTCAAATATTGACATCAACCAACTTACGAGCCAGGAATTCATCAACCGCCGCTACAACAACTTTTTTCCCAGCGCGTTTTTCACCTATGAGTTAAGCGAGGCAAACAACATTTCACTTAGCTACAGCCGGCGTATCTCACGGCCGCGCGGAAGGATGATCAATCCGTTTTCAAATTATTCGAGCAACATCAACATTTTCAGGGGAAATCCCGAAATCAACCCGGCCTTCACCAATGCCTTTGACCTGGGGTATCTGCACCGTTGGAACAAGATCACTTTCAGTACGTCGATGTACCTGAACCAAACCAGCGACGCTTTCCAGTTTATCCGTCGCGAATCCGGTTTTTTTGCCACCACACAGGTGAACGGCGGCGAAGATATTACCGACGAATTTGGGCAGGTTACTGAAGTAGTTGACGATCCGGACAATGTGGTTCCGGTAATGCTCACCACACCCATCAACCTGGCAACCGAGTACCGTTTTGGCTTTGAATTCACGCTAAATTACTCGCCTTACAAATGGTGGAGGCTCAACAGCAATTTCAACTTTTTCCGAAACGAAACCCAGGGCGACTACCGTTATATCAACTTTGCAGGCGAAGAAGTTGAACAAAATTTTGACAATGTGGCCTACTCGTGGTTTGCCCGCGTGACCTCAAAAGTAACTCTTCCTTACAAAATCGAATGGCAGACCAACCTTACCTATAACGCCCCGCAGACCAACGCGCAGGGCCGAAGCCGCGGAATCGCCGCAGCCAACCTGGCTCTGAGCAAGGATATCTTAAAAGAAAAAGCCACGGTTACACTCAACGTGAACGATGTCTTCAATTCCCGCAAGCGCATTTATGAAACCAACCTGCCGTTCCAGAATTCGTATTCAGAGATGCAATGGCGCGTTCGCAGCGTAAACGTTTCATTTACTTACCGCTTTAACCGCAAGAAGAACGAGCGCGAGCGCCAGCAAATGCCAAGGGAGGAAAATGGCGATGAGATGTTTGGAGGGTAAATGATAAATGTCGAATGTCGAATGTCAAATGTCGAACGGAGCTGCTGCTGACTTCAAAGATTGTCAATATAAGATGCTGCCTTTTAGATTCATTCGACATTTGTCATTGGACATTCGTCAAAAAAAAGCCGTTCCTCAAAACGGCTTTTTTTATTGCAATAGTTGCAGCTTCATTTTCAAATTTTCAAATTTCCTCATAAAAAAAAGCCGTTCATTAGAACGGCTTTTTTTTATAGCGTTGATTGCTCTCTTTCAAGCTTTTTCTTCGCCCGGTATTCCTTGTAGCGCTCCCAGCTTGCCCCGCCTACCCAGTAGATACAAAAATGGATCAGGAAGATCATCAGCCAAAAACCAATGGTCAGGATGGTGAGAAACATTAGGAAACCCAAATATTGCGTAAACGTAAACATGCCGTGCCGATTTTTGAATTATAGGCAAATGTAAGCGCTTTCATAAAATCCGGCAATTAAAATCCCAATTTTTATTAACGGTGAATTGTGCGTAAATTTGGGCGGCGTCGCAAAATTAATTTTTAGGAGCTGTTTCCGGCTGTATGCTGTATCTTTTGTCATCAGTCATCAGTCATCATTAATCAGTTATCAGCAATCATACGCTGACAGCTTTCATTAAACTAAATTTATCCATCATATGAACTTCCGAATCGAGAAAGACACCATGGGCGAGGTGAAAGTCCCCGCCGAAAAATACTGGGGCGCCCAGACAGAGCGTTCGCGCAATAATTTCAAAATAGGACCCTCGGGATCCATGCCCAAGGAAATCGTCGAGGGTTTTGCGTATCTCAAAAAAGCGGCCGCTTATGCAAACTGCGACCTGGGCGTGCTGTCAACTGAAAAACGTGACGCGATTGCAGCGGTTTGCGACGAAATCCTTGCAGGCAAACTCGCCGATGAATTTCCATTGGTCATCTGGCAAACCGGATCAGGAACCCAGAGCAACATGAACGTCAACGAGGTCATAGCCAACCGCGCGCAGGTTTTGGCCGGCGGCAAAATTGGCGAGGGCGAACCCGTGTTAAAGGCCAATGACGATGTAAACAAAAGCCAATCTTCCAACGACACCTTCCCTACCGGAATGCACATTGCAGCCTACAAGGCCGTGGTAGAAATCACCATACCCGGTGTTGAGAAACTTCGGGACACGCTAGCGGCAAAGTCAAGAGAATTCATGAACGTGGTCAAAATTGGCCGGACCCATTTGATGGACGCCACTCCCCTGACCCTGGGCCAGGAACTTTCAGGTTACGCGGCACAGCTTGATTATGGATTGAAGGCGCTTCGCAATACCTTGGACCACCTTTGTGAACTTGCCCTTGGCGGAACTGCAGTGGGTACGGGGCTCAATGCACCCGAGGGCTACGATGTTAAGGTTGCGCAATACATCGCCGAATTCACGGGCCACCCGTTCAGGACCGCGCCCAACAAATTTGAGGCATTGGCCGCACACGATGCGATAGTTGAGGCGCACGGTGCGCTAAAACAACTGGCCGTAGCGCTCAACAAAATCGCCAACGACATCAGGATGCTGGCCTCTGGACCGCGTTCAGGAATTGGAGAGATATTGATTCCTGAAAATGAGCCGGGATCGTCCATCATGCCCGGCAAGGTAAACCCTACTCAGTGCGAGGCGCTAACCATGGTATGTGCGCAGGTCATGGGGAACGACGTCGCGATTTCGGTGGGTGGGATGCAGGGACATTATGAACTTAACGTGTTCAAGCCCGTCATGGCGGCAAACTTCCTGCAATCGGCTACTTTATTGGGCGATGCATGCGTTTCATTCGAGGAGCATTGCGCATCCGGAATTGAGCCCAACTACAAGCGAATCAAGGAATTGGTTGACAACTCGCTGATGCTGGTCACTGCACTCAATACCAAAATTGGGTATTACAAAGCCGCCGAAATCGCGCAGACGGCACATAAAAACGGCACGACGCTAAAGGATGAAGCAGTACGCCTGGGTTATGTGACCGCCGAAGATTTTGACCAATGGGTAAAGCCTGAGGAAATGGTGGGAACTCTTAAAAGCAATTAGGAATTTGAAAATTTGAAAATTTGAAGATTTGAAAATTTGAAAATTAGGAGATTTGAAGATTTAGCTTACGCTCAGGTCGCCCTGCGGGCTGGGGCGAAGATTTGAGATTTTAGCCATTAATGGCCTTCTAATCAAAAAAAACGTGAACCGGGCTACCCTTGTTCACGTTTTTTAATTATTAATTATCAATTATTAATTATTAATTATTAATTGAACTCCTCGTATTTGGCTCGTACAAAACAAAACACCCCGTAGCAAAACAGCCCAAGTGCCATCATCGCCATCAATAATGTACCGTATTCGGAATGGCGTAAATAACCGAAAGCTTCAGGTGTACTCCCCGCTTTTGACGAACTGCTTTCCATTGCCGACCGGAAAAAAAGATAAGCCACCAAGAGCCAAACTGCGCCCCGGGCCACATAGCCAACTTTTCCGGCGAGCAACAACTTTTCACCGTGCGCCCCTGCGTTGGAAACATGCTTTTTATACTTTTCTGAAAGTCCGTAATATATTTGATAAATGCCGATGCAAAGCACAACTGCGGCCAGGATACCCAGCAACCACTGGCCCGAATCGGTCGAAAGGAGCTCAGAGGCAACCTCCTTGTT
>JAEZGB010000138.1 GCA_023437485.1 Bacteroidota bacterium | reverse complement strand
GCCCTACAAAGAACAAGGGTATGACCTGCAGGATCGCCTCGTTAGAATCTTTGGGAACCAGGTACAGGTTCCAGTCGCTTTCCGGGAACGACAACACTTCGTGGTAGGAGTGCTTGAATTGCGTATCGCCCGGCAGGAAAAAGGTTTCCGTACCGTCCGGATGCGTCTTTGAAAACTGGAAATAATATTTGGAATCGTCAATTGAGTTGATCCCCGAGGCCATCAGCAGGGTTTCAAGCCTGATGATCACGGCCGAAAATCCCCAAAACCGGTCCTTGATAAAGACCGGAAGCCGCCCCACGACACCCATTCCTCCCTGGCGCAGCTCAATGGGCCCGGCAAAATACATTTTTCGGTCCTTTAATGATTTGAGCGCTTCGGGCCGGTGCGGCAGCGAATTCAGGATGTCAAATCCCAGTACCATTGAATTGCCTTCATAGGGATAAACATACCGGATCACGCCATCAGGTACCAATTGGACCGCGTCAATCCCCGGGTTGGAGGCCAGCAAACTTTTACCGATTGCTTCAAAATCCCTGGGTTTGCCGTCATCGTCAATGGTAAGGGCAAGAGTCAGTGCGCTTGTAACCGAGTTCTTGAGTGACTGGTCCAAATTGCGGTACACCACCCGGACAATGTTGTTCATTTCCCGGCGGTCGTTTTCCTGGATAAGCAAATACCGCTGAAAAACCATGAACAGGGAGGCGATTGCCAAAATCAGGAACAGCAAAAGACCCGTGGTGCGCGGGTGCAAAATAAACCAGTTCAGGAAGGGGCTCCGTTCCCTGTCGAAGTTCATCAAAAATAATTTTGGCGCGTAAATATAGTAAGAAAGATGTTAAATTACTGATATGTCAATATATTGTCAACTTTGCGTGCCGCCCCCGGTGCTGACTGCCAAATTTTAACTTCGTGACCTCGCCGGCAATTCGTAACTTTCTGTATAAAATATTTTTATCATGGAAAATCAGGTACGGGCTTACGGAACGCCTTCGGCAACCGATGATTTAAATCTGATGAACATACCTCGCCGCGAGCCCACGTCAGACGATGTTGAGATTGACATCCTGTACTGCGGGGTTTGCCACTCTGATCTTCACACCGCGCGCAATGACTGGCATTCATCAATCTATCCGGTTGTTCCCGGCCATGAGATCGTGGGAAAAGTAATCAGTGTGGGCCAGAGGGTGACGCGTTTTGCGGCCGGTGACCTTGTGGGCGTGGGTTGTATGGTTGATTCCTGCCGATCCTGCGCCAATTGCAGGCATGATCTTGAACAATATTGCCTCAACGGTTTTACGGGCACATACAACAGCCCCGATAAACACCTTGGCACGCCTACTTTTGGCGGATACTCTGAAAAGGTCGTGGTTCATCAGGACTTTGTGCTCAAAATGCCCGAAAATCTGGATCCGGCCGCGGCCGCGCCGTTGCTTTGCGCGGGAATTACCACATGGTCGCCACTGCGGCATTGGAAGGTGGGATCGGGCAGCAATGTGGCCGTAATTGGGCTGGGTGGCCTTGGGCACATGGCAATAAAGCTTGCCAAGGGGCTTGGAGCTTCGGTCACCTTATTTTCCAGATCGCCTGAAAAGAAACAGGACGCGCTTGCCCTGGGTGCCGATAAGGTGCTGATGTCTACCAATCCCGACGAGATGTCGCGGGCCGCGGGCCAATTTGACGTAATCATTGACACCGTCCCGTACGTGCACGATATCAACCCGTATATTTCGACCCTTGCCACCAACGGCACATTGGTGCTGGTGGGTTACCTGGGCCCGCTGGAGCCGATGCTTCAAACCGTTCCCATGATTCTGGGGCGGCGTTCGGTAGCCGGTTCGGTTATTGGTGGGATCGCCGAGACCCAGCAGATGCTTGACTTTTGCGGCAGGCACGGCATCGTTTCTGAAATCGAGATGATCAGGATGCAGGACATCAATCTTGCCTATGAGCGAATGTTGCGCAGCGATGTCAAATACCGGTTCGTGATAGACATGGCCTCATTGAAGGCGTAAATGATTTGTGTAACTTTGGCAAATGCCCGAGAAACCTTTCATAGAGATCAGCACTGAGGAAAAGCTCCAGGAACGCATCAAGGAACTTACCTGCCTTTACAATATTTCAAACGCTTTGCTCGGAGGCGGTTCATTGGAAGAGGTGTTTTTCAACGTGGCCGCGATCATGAAACAAGCCTGGCGGTTTCCGCAGGACGCCGTGGCCGAGATCAGGCTGGACCAGATTCACGCCTTTAGCAACGCCATACCGTTTGAGTCGGTTTACCAGGAAGAAGCCCTGGAGATTTTTGGCCAGCCGCGGGGCTACGTGCGCGTGCATTACGGCGGACGGAATTATTCCACCGGCCATTTCCTGGATGACGAACAATTGCTGTTGCGAAAAGTGGCCAATGAACTATGCTTTTTTTATGAGAGGCAACTCAACGAGATGAAAATCGAAGTCCTTCAAAAAAAAGCCGAACAGGCCCACCGTTTATCGGTCCTGGGCGAAATCACCGCGGGTATCGCTCATGAGCTCAACACCCCGCTTGGCAATATTTTGGGCTACGCCGAACTGCTCAACGAAAATTGCAAAGACCCCAAAAACCGCGACGACGCCGCCAAGGTTGTTCGCGCCGCCGTGTATGCCAGGGAAATTGTCAAGAAACTGATGTTCTTCGCCTGTGACATGCCGCAGAATATCCGCGAGGTGGCCATCAGGCCCATCATTGAAGAAGCGTTGGTGCTCGTAGAACCAAATTTTCGCAAATCGGGCCTGACTTATGAGTTTATCTGCCCGGACCCAGATCTTGTGGCGCAGGTTGATTCCCTGCAGCTTACGCAGGTCCTTTTCAATCTTCTCTCAAACGCAATTCAGTTCTCGCCCCCGGGAAAACACGTCACAATTAAGGCCACTGCCACTGCCGGTCTTCTGGTCATTGAAGTTGCCGACCAGGGTCCGGGAATCGCCGACCAGGTACGTCCGCGCATCTTTGACCCCTTTTTCACAACGCGGCCGGTAGGCGAAGGAACCGGGTTGGGCCTGAGCGTGGTGCACGGGATTGTCAAAAGCCACCGTGGCGATATTTCGGCCTATGCCAACCTCCCGCAAGGCACAGTCTTCCGGGTTCAGCTTCCCTTAAAACAATAAGCCATGGCGCTGCAAAAGGAAAATGTCCTGATTGTCGATGATGACTACGATTTGCTGGAACTGCTGCACCGGCACCTGAAATCGATGGACTTCCACACCTACCGGGCGTCATCAGTGACCGAGGCCATTGAAGTGCTCAAAGGAGGCGGTATTGACCTTTTGGTGACTGATTTGCAAATGCCCGGCATCAACGGATTGGAACTCATAAAATATGCCCGCGAGCACTTCCCGCACATTCCCAAACTGGTGGTCACGGGCTTCCCGACAGTGGACAACGCGGTGGGATCCATCAAGGCCGGAGCACTTGAATTCCTCTCAAAACCCTTTACGGGCGAGGAGTTTAGGAAAGCTGTACGCGAAGCCCTGAAGCAATCATCGCCACGACCCGCCGCCGAGGTGTCATCGACAACAAAGACTTATGGCCAGATGACGGGCAGTTCGCCCCTGTTTGCCCGGATGGTGGAAGTGATCGAAAGAGTCAAAGACAACCGGGCCACAATCCTGATTACAGGTGAAAGCGGTACGGGGAAAGAACTCGTTGCGCGAGCAATCCACTTTAACGGAGCGTTTGCCAAAGCGCCCTTTATTGCAATCAATTGCGGTGCGCTGCCCGAAAACCTTCTTGAATCAGAATTGTTCGGGTTTGTAAAAGGCTCGTTTACCGGGGCTATGGACACGCGCCCGGGATTGTTTGAAAAAGCCGACGGCGGAACCATTTTCCTGGACGAGATCGGCAACTCCCCACTTGGCGTTCAGGCCCGGTTGCTACGGGTTTTGCAGGAAAAGGAGGTGGTTAAGATCGGCGATTCGACACCGGTGAAAATATCCCTTCGAGTGGTGGCCGCCACCAATGCCGATCTCTCAAAGATGGTGGAGCAGGGGCTGTTTCGCCAAGACCTTTACTACCGGCTAAACGTTGTTGAAATTGAAGTGCCGCCGCTCAGGGACAGGCCTGAAGATGTCGAGCCGCTTGCCAAAACGTTTATTGCCCGTTACAGCCGTGAATACGCCAGGCCCGAACCTGCGCTGGATCCCCGGGCGGTTGAATTGCTGGCCCGCCACTCCTGGCCGGGCAATATCCGCGAACTGGAAAACCTGATGCAGCGACTTGTTATCCTGACCGACGGTGCCATCGGGGTTGACCAACTGCCCGAATACCTCAAGTATGAACTTCCCGCCCCTGACGAAGTTCTGCAACCGCTTCGGGAGATTGAAAAACACCCCATTCAGCGGGTGCTTGCCCACACCGGAAATAATAAGTCCCGCGCTGCCGAGATCCTGGGGATTGACCGCAAAACCCTCAGGAGCAAGCTGGGTGAAAGCGGGGAATCCTGAACCGATTGGGGAAAATCTCCTCACCAACAATAAAGCTTAGAATTTAGCTACTTTTAATAATTTGCTGATTATCAGCAGTATAACTTGTTGTACTGAGTTACGGTATGCACTTTGCCAAAGCGCGGCCATAATTTACAGGCCATGCAAAAATTCATCTCGCCATTTCCACCCGGAATTGAAACCCAGACCATCAATTGCCTCCTAATTGACGATGACGCCGACGAGGCCGACATCTTTGGCATTGCCTTGTC
>JAEZGB010000086.1 GCA_023437485.1 Bacteroidota bacterium | reverse complement strand
TGACTCCGGCAATATCTTCCACCAAACGGTGTACTATCGGTTTGCCCGCAATGGGAATAAGCGGTTTTGGAACCGTTAATGTGTGTGGGCGAAGGCGCGATCCGCGTCCTGCCATGGGAACGATTATCTTCATTTGTCGAATGTCAACTGTCGAAAGTCAAACGGACGTTTCAACATTATTATTGATTAATTATTAATTGATTCCGGTGCTTCCGAAGCCTCCCGCCCCGCGCTTGGTATCGGAAAGTACTTCCACTTCTTCCCACTGCGCCTGCTCGTGCCGGGCAATGACCAGTTGGGCCACGCGTTCGCCGTCTTCCACCACGAAAACGTCATTGGATAAATTTACCAAAATTACCCCGATTTCGCCCCGGTAATCGGCATCGACGGTTCCGGGCGAATTAAGCACTGTAATACCTTTTTTTGCGGCCAACCCGCTTCGTGGCCGAACCTGAGCCTCAACGCCCTCGGGAAGTTCGATATAGAGGCCCGTCGGGATGATGGCGCGGCCAAGAGGCTCAAGCGTTACGGGGTTGTCAAGATTGGCGCGCAGATCCAGTCCCGCGGCATGAGGCGTTTCATAATTGGGTAAGGCGTGCTTGGACTTGCTGATGACTTTTACTTTCATGATTTTCTACGGGCGATGCGGCCCAGTGTTTCTTTTTCGTTGTAATATACAAAACCCAGGAATCCCAGCAAAAGCGCTATGCCCACCGCCAAATTTTCGCGAAAGACGTAGAACGAGAGGGCGGCGAATGCCACCGACAGGCCAAGATATCCGCCGATCTTTTTCAAATCATAAGGTATTGGGTAATATTTTTCACCGAGTTTCCACGATATCAGCATCATAGCGCCATAAGCGGCCAGCGTAGCCACTGCCGATCCGTAATAACTAAAGAATGGAATAAGCGCGAAATTCAGGGCAAGCGTCACGGCAGCGCCAACCAGCGAGATGTAAGCGCCCATTTTGGTCCTGTCGGTGAGTTTATACCAAATCGAGAGGTTGGTGTAGATTCCCAAAAAGAGGTTTGCCAGTACAATTAGAGGAACCACCTTCATCGCCTCCCAATAAGCCCGGTTTGGCAATAGGACTAGTTTGATAACGTCGGCGAAAACAATTACTACAAGCAAAATTACTGAACCAAAAATGACAAAGTATTTTGTGATCGTGGCATAGGTTTGCGGCGCGTTGGCATTCCCCGCATGGCTAAAAAAGAACGGCTCGATGCCCAAACGAAATGCCGTGGCGAACAAGGTCATGAACAGCGCGATCTTGTAGCACGCCGAATAAGCCCCGGTCTCAGATTTGGCAATGTTTGCCGGCAGCAGTTTCTCCAGCAAAATCTTGTCAAAATGTTCGTTGATTGCAAATGCGACTCCTGCAAAAAGAACCGGCAAGGCATACAGTATCATCCTGTTCCAGAGCGCCCGGTCAAACTTCCACTGTAGCCTGAAGTAACCGGGTAAAAGGAAGATAAAGGTGGCCAGGCTGGCGATTAGGTTAGCGACAAAAATGTACCCGACCTGGAAGTTGCGGATGTAAATCGCATCGGCCCACGCATGGGTATTGGCCAAGCCAGGAAGCAGCAGCAGGAAGAAAACGTTCAGCAAAAGATTCAGCGCCACGTTTCCAATTTTTAATCCAGCATACATCATCGGCCTGCCCTCGGCACGAAGTCTTGAAAAAGGTATAATGACAAACGCATCGAGCGCGATGATCACAATGGCCAGCACGATGTAGCGCACGTCCAGGTTGGCGCCCTGTGCAAGCACCTCTCTCCCTAAAAGAGCAAGGATTGTAAAAAGTGTCGTTGTGGCAAAAATTGAAATGGCTGATGTCGATATGACCCTTTGCCTGTCATCGGATCCGTGATAAAACCTGAAGAACGCGGTTTCCATCCCATAGGCCAGCAGCACATTGAAAAAAACCATCCACGCAAAGAGGATCGAAACCTCGCCGTATTCTTCCCTGGGCAAGACCCCGGGGCTGGTGTAAAGCGGCACTAGTATAAAACTGAGCATCCTCGGGACTACCGTTGCAATCCCGTAAATGGCAGTCTGCTTAAAGAGGTTTTTATACAACGTGGCAGGTTTGCGCAAATGTAACTATTTCCCAGTTAAGCTCAGGTCAATCCTTCCGGGTCCAGAATCTTTACGAAGTGGAAGCCCTTTGGCCCGTATCCCTGATTGTAGTAAAAGCGGTGCGCGGCAAAATTATGCGTGTAGGCGTCCAAGACGATATTGGTACAACCCAGTTTAAAAGCCAAATCCTCGCAATAATCGCAAATGGCCTTTCCCACACCCTTTGAACGATGCTCAGGCGATACAACAAAGTTGTCGAGTTCAAGATAGGGCCCTGACCAAAGCTTGACATTGTGCCAGACTCCCGTTAATCCTACACATACATTGTTGTCATAGGCCGCGACCTGAAAATAGCCATGCGGGATCATCTGTTCCAGAAATCGGGCATACTTCTGCTGATCGAGTCTTGGGTACATGTGCTGCAACACCAGAATCTCAGACAGCATGGCCTCTTTTGTATCTAACCTGCGAATTTCCATCATTAAAAAAGCCGGCTAAAAAACCGGCTTGTTTGCTTATCCGTTGAGGGCTTCGGCGCCTCCAACAATCTCGAGGATCTCATTGGTAATAGCCGCCTGACGGGCCTTGTTGTACGTAAGTTTGAGTTGGTTCCGAAGCGCCGTGGCATTATCGGTAGCCTTGTGCATCGCGGTCATACGCGCGCCGTGTTCCGAGGCAAAAGAGTCGCGAACCGCCTTGTAGAGCTGCGTTTTAAGCATCTTTGGAATCAGCGTCAGAACGATCTCCTCCTTTGATGGTTCAAAGATGTAATCAACCGTATTCACCGGCTCGCCAACAACGGGAGCCAGCGGAAGGAACTGTTCGGCCCTGATAATCTGGGTTGCGGCGTTCTTAAATTGGTTGTACACCAACACAATCCGGTCATATTTGCCTTCCTTGAACATTGCGACGAGCTCATCGGCAATTGCCGAAACATTCTCAAACGTCAGGTCGTCAAAAACCGCATTGTTGTTGCTGGTCACCCGGCCGGTCTTCTTGAGGATGTCATTACCCTTCTTACCCACGGTCACGTAGTCCACGTTCTTGCCGGCGTACTCGGTCTCGGTAAGCCTGCGGGCCTCCTTGACAACATTGGAATTGAACGCTCCACTGAGTCCGCGGTTTGAGGTAATGGCCACGATCAGTACGTTTTTGACTTCGCGCTGAACGGTGAAT
This sequence comes from Bacteroidota bacterium, assembly GCA_023437485.1. GTDB lineage: Bacteria > Bacteroidota > Bacteroidia > Flavobacteriales > Flavobacteriaceae > Flavobacterium. Next base: position 1,484 of record JAEZGB010000086.1, on the reverse strand, counting down.
TCCCCTCCTGCATCGGCGTCAAGGGTTGACGAAAGGCTTTGCAGCAGTTCGGTGAGCTTCTCGGCATAAGGCCTCATCGCGGTAATCGCGTCCTGCGCCTTCTTGAGTTTGGCCGCCGAAACCATCTTCATCGCCGACGTGATCTGCATCGTTGACGATACCGACGTGATCCTGTTGCGGATTTCCTTAAGGTTTGCCATTGTTAAATTTGAAGATTTGAAAATTTGAAGATTTGAAAATGGAGAACATCCTCAAATCTTCGATTTCCAATTAATTATTGTATTTCGCTGAAACTTCTTTCGCCACTTTCTCGATCACGTCGGTGATCTCGTCGGTTAGTTTTCCGGCCTTAAGCTGGTCAAGTGTATCGCGGTGCGAGTTGTTCATGAACTCGAGGAAATCTTTCTCGAATTCCTTCACCTTTTCGACCGGTACGTTGCGCAACAGGTTTTTTGAACCGGCATAGATGATCGCCACCTGGTCTTCCACCTTGAACGGGTCGTTAAGTCCTTGCTTGAGGATCTCCACGTTGCGTCGGCCTTTCTCGATTACGTTAAGCGTTACCGCGTCAAGATCGGAACCGAACTTGGCAAACGCCTCCAGTTCGCGGAACTGCGCCTGGTCAAGCTTGAGCGTACCCGATACCTTTTTCATCGACTTGATCTGAGCGTTACCACCCACACGCGATACCGAGATACCCACGTTGATGGCCGGACGCACACCCGAGTTGAAAAGGTCGGATTCAAGGAAGATCTGGCCGTCGGTGATCGAGATCACATTAGTTGGGATATAGGCCGATACGTCACCTGCCTGAGTCTCGATGATCGGAAGCGCAGTAAGCGATCCGCCACCTTTCACGATCGGCTTCAGTGAATCAGGAAGGTCATTCATGTTGCGGGCGATGTCGTCGTTGTTGATCACTTTCGCCGCACGCTCCAACAAACGGGAGTGAAGGTAGAAAACGTCTCCAGGATAGGCCTCACGTCCCGGTGGACGACGAAGAAGGAGCGACACCTCACGGTAAGCAACCGCCTGTTTTGAAAGGTCATCATAAACGATAAGCGCCGGACGGCCCGTATCGCGGAAGTACTCCCCGATTGCGGCACCAGCCATTGGAGCGTAAACCTGCATCGGCGCAGGATCCGAAGCATTCGCGGCCACGATTACCGTGTAGGCCATCGCGCCACGCTCTTCGAGTTTTTTGGCGATTCCGGCAACAGTCGAAGCTTTTTGCCCAATCGCAACATATATACAGAATACCGGTTGACCGGCATCGTAAAATTCTTTTTGGTTCAGGATCGTATCGATACAAACGGTCGATTTTCCTGTCTGGCGGTCACCGATCACAAGCTCACGCTGGCCCCGTCCCACCGGGATCATCGCGTCAACGGCCTTAATACCCGTTTGAAGCGGCTCGGTAACCGGCTGACGGAAGATTACCCCAGGAGCCTTGCGCTCAAGCGGCATCTCATACAGCGTTCCCC
>JAEZGB010000063.1 GCA_023437485.1 Bacteroidota bacterium | reverse complement strand
GATCTATACCATGGCCGACGACCCGCACCCGCAGGATCTGATTCTCTCCAAACTGCTGCCTTTCCCCAACAAATCCAGGATATTAAGCGCCGTGGAATATGATAACCCCAAAGTGCGCAATTTTGCCATAATGGCCACCACCAAACATTTTCGGGATGTGAAAAACCAGGGGCGGCAGCGCTTGCTGATCCAGTGTTTTGCGGCTTTTGTTGAGATCAACAGCCGGTGGAACTACGTAAATGATCCAAAGGGGCGCGATTATATTGCCCGCGCCAGCGAGTCATTGCAACATCTTTCAGGCGACTGTGACGATCATGCGATCCTGATGGCAGCCTGCATCCGGGCCATTGGCGGTACGCCCCGCCTGATCCACACCACGGGCCACATTTATCCCGAAATCCTGATCGGCGACAAATCAGATCTGGAAGCAGTGAATTACCTGATCAAAAAAGTACTGTTTGTAAAGGAGGCAAAGGATCAGGAACTGCATTACCACATTGACGAGCGCGGCCAGGTTTGGCTCAATCTTGACTACACGGCCAGGTACCCGGGCGGGCCGTTTATGCGCGAGGAAATCCTGGGAGCCCTGACGTTGAATTAAGAAGCCTTTGCATATTGGGTGCGTCGCTTTTTGTTATATTAGCCAAACCAATATCAAACTTATGAAGAAGTGTTTTTTGCTGATGCTGATGGCCGCAGGCGTTTCCTATGCGCAGGATACGTTGCGGGTGGCGGAACCCGGCACCGAATTGCTGTCCCGCCGCAATGAGGTGAGGACCGATTTACTCTCGACGGTGATGTCATCACAATTCAATCTTACATATGAGCGTTTCCTTTCAAATGACTGGTCGGTGGGTTTAACCGGGGCGATTATTTCCAACCGCTATCTCGACGATGATTTTGACGCCGGGTACAGAAACTCCCTTCCTAAATATGAAATAAATCCCTTTGTGAGGTACAAACTTTCGGAAAGCATACGCCGGTTTTATTTTGCCGAAGTGTTCGCATCGGCCAACGGTGGCGACTTTAAGGAAATCGTCAGGCAAACTGACGAAGCAGGCAACGGCTATTACGTGACCGAGAAATCACAATATTCCGACATTGGTATCGGCGCGGGCCTTGGCTACAAGATGTACCTGCAGGAAAAATTCGCCATTGAACTGCTGGTGGCCTTCGGTACAAACCTGTTTGATCGCGATCGCAGTCCGGATACCATTTCACGAGTGGGGTTAAGCGTGGGTTATCGATTTTAATCAGTTTACAAAATGAAAAAGATATTTTTATTCCTTTGTTTGGCGGCAATTGGCTGTGACTCAAACGACGATGGCTTTTACAACACCAAGTATGTCAATGCGTCCAACCTGGTACTTATTGAAACACAGCCTGATTATCAGGTGAACGATGTCCTGTTCGTATCTGCCGAAATCCCCAACCTGCTTACCGAGGCCGGCTATTCAAATCCGCTGGACGTGCGCAGGACCACCGGCAATGCGCCAAAATTTGATTTTTCGTACCTTTTGGAACGCGAGACTTCACCGGATGTCTGGGAAGTGGTGGATATAAACGGAAACTTTGTGCCAGATCTTGGGAGCCATGAAGTTGGGTCATTTGTGCAGGGCATCCTGGATTTTGACTCCGCCTTGCAGACTTATCGCTACCGCGGAGGGATCCGACTGGAGCAGCAGGGAAATTACCGGCTGAGCTACAGCCTCAACAGTTCGGCGCCCGACCGGGTTGCCCTGCGGTCGCGGAGCCCGGGCAATGCGGTTACCCTTAATATCTTTTCCACAACCAACGCGCTGAACCCCTTCGGATACTACACCTTTACCGTAAACTGATTACCAATCGATTGGTGTTTTGGAGTGCTGCCGCAAGTATTCATTGGCCTGGCTGAAATGCCGGTTGCCAAACCAAAGGCCCCGGTTGGCGCTCATGGGCGACGGATGCCCGGATTCCAGCACCAGATGCCGATGGCGGTCTATATTTTTGCCCTTTGCCCTTGCCGGTGTCCCCCAAAGCATGAATACCAGGTGATCCCTATGTGTCGAAAGCGCCTGGATTATTGCCGAAGTGAATTTTTCCCAACCCATTTTTTGGTGACTGCCCGGCTTTCCGTGCGATACGGTGAGCACGTCATTGAGCAGCAATACGCCTTGGCGCGCCCACCTGTCGAGATTGCCGGAAAAAGGAATCTGGGCGCCGGTATCTTGATTGACCTCCCTGAAAATATTGCGTAACGAAGGTGGAAATGACAGCCCGTCATTCACCGAGAAGCTGAGCCCGTGGGCCTGTCCCGGCCCGTGGTAGGGATCCTGGCCCAAAATGACGACTTTGACATCGGAAACCTCGCAGTGTTTGAAAGCCTCAAAAATATGGGTGGCTGGCGGATAACAGGGCGCGGCCTGAAAGGCATCGTGAACCTGGATAGCCAGTAGTTTGAAATATTCCTTTTCACATTCCCCGGCAAGCAACGATTTCCAGGAACCTTCAGGTATTTGAAGCATAATCAGCCTTTATCCAAATATAGTAAAGTACGTTGGCGGCCCAAAGCCTGATGGCCATTTTTGCTTAAATTTGCATTTCAAATTAATGAATTTGCTCAGCATAACCGACAAGACTCTCCAGGACCTTCAATTTCCTACCGTATTGGAAACCATCGCCGCATCCTGCAGCACTGATGCGGGGCGTTCCAAGGCTCTTTCCATCAAACCTTTCCGCAACCGTGAGCGGCTTATGGATGCGCTCGGCATGACCAGTGAATATCAGTCGTCTTTCCAAAACAACAACGCCATCCCTAACCACGGTTTTGAATCCATTTCAGCCGAGCTTCAATTTCTGGCCATCGACGACAGTTTTCTGGAACCGGCGGCCTTCCGAAAAATCTGGCAGGTTAGCGAAACGGCGATGAACCTTTCGCAATTCCTGAAGAAATTTGACGATTATTATCCCCGGCTTGCAAACCTTGCCTCGACGGTGCAACCTGCAAAGGAGATTTTGTCGGCCATTGATTTGGTGGTGGATAAATTTGCCGAGGTGAAGGATAGCGCATCTCCCAATTTGCAGCTAATCAGGCAGGAGATCAACGTGGTGCGGGCCAAGATCAACCAGAGTTTCACATCGGCACTATCTCAATACAATCAGCTGGGCTATCTGGACGATATAAGGGAATCGGTAGTTGAAAACAGGCGTGTGCTCGCGGTCCTGGCAATGTACCGCCGGAAGGTCAAGGGCACCGCGATGGGCAGTTCAAAAACCGGGAGCCTTGTTTTTATCGAACCGGAAGCTACCTTACGCCACAGCCGTGAACTTGCCGATCTTGAGTACCGTCAGCGCGAAGAAGTGATCAGGATATTGCGAAAACTCTCAGCAATCCTGAGACCTCATGTGGAAATTTTGGATCATTACCAGGATTTCCTCAGTGAAATTGACCTTACTGCGGCCAAGGCGAAGTACGCCATCCGGACACAATCGGTTTTGCCGGAAATAACCACCAACCGGCGCCTTTATTTTCGCGATGCCTTCCACCCCATTTTGTTGCTCACCAACAACCAAAAGAAACTGCCAACTTATCCCCAGACTTTTGAACTGTCGCAGGATAACCGCATTATCGTGATCTCAGGGCCAAACGCCGGCGGCAAAACCATTTCGCTTAAAACCGTCGGGCTTTTGCAACTCATGCTCCAAAGCGGATTGCTCATTCCGGTACACCCCCGCAGCGAAACCTTTCTATTTGACCGGATCCTAACTGATATTGGTGACAATCAATCCATTGAGAACCATCTTAGTACATATAGTTACCGGCTCAAAAACATGAACTACTTTTTGCGAAAATGCAATCGGGAAACTTTGTTTTTGATCGATGAATTCGGTACGGGTTCTGATCCTGAACTCGGTGGGGCGCTGGCCGAAACATTTCTGGAGGAATTCTATTACCGTGAGGCATTCGGCATCATAACTACGCATTACGCCAATCTCAAGATGCTTGCCAATGAACTGCCTCATGCCACCAATGCCAATATGCTTTTTGATGAAAAAAGCCTTGAACCCATGTACAAACTGATTCTGGGTCAGGCAGGAAGTTCTTTCACCTTTGAGGTCGCGCAAAAGAACGGGATCCCGTATGGTTTGATCAACAGGGCAAAGAAAAAGGTCGAAGGCGGTAAGGTGAGGTTTGACAAGACCATCGCAACGTTGCAAAAAGAGCGCTCCAAACTGGAAAAAACGTCTATGACGCTAAAGGAAGAGGAGCTCAAAGTACGCGAGGAAAGCCAAAAGCTGGAGTCGATAAACCAAAAAATTCGGCAAAAGCTCGAGAGTTACCAGGAGTTGTATGACAGCAACCAGAAAACCATCTACATAGGGCAAAAGATCGAGGACCTGGCATCAAAGTATTTCAATAACAAGAACAAAAAAGACCTTATCGGCGAGTTTTTGAAACTTGTTGAAATCGAGAATTCAAAACGCAAAAAAGCATCGGCCACAGAACAAAAAAAGCACCTGAAAAAAAAGAAGGAAATCATTCGGGAGGTCGAAGTGGAAGTCGAGGAAATCCGCCGTGAAAAGAAGGAAAAGAAGACCAAACCCGTTGTGCAAAAAATCAAGCCTGTGCTCAAACCAGGCGACCGCGTGCGTATGATCGAGGGAAAATCAGTTGGCACCATTGACTTAATAGAAAAAAACAAGGCAACCGTAAATTACGGTATCTTTACATCCAAAGTAAGCCTTGATGAGCTCGAACTTGTTGAAGCAAAAAAATAGAAATGGAACTTACCGACCTGCCCACGGGCAAAAAAATAATATTGTTTGACGGGGTTTGCAACCTTTGCGATTCCTTTGTGCAATACGTCATCAGGCGCGACAAAAAGGATGTTTTTCGCTTCCTTCCGCTGCAATCGGAACTAGGAAAAAAAATCCTGGCGCACATGGGTGTCGATCCCGACAAAATGGACAGTATCGTACTTTATGATCCCGGCGTGGCCTATTATCATAAATCAACGGCGGCGTTGGAAATAGGGCGCCATCTTGGCGGATTGCCGGCACTGGCGATAGGGTTCAAAATCCTGCCCAAGTCATTGCGCGATTCCGTTTATGATTTCGTGGCACGCAACCGCTACAAATGGTACGGACAGAAAGACGAATGCATGATTCCCACACCCGAGGTCCGCGGCAAGTTCCTTGCGTTTTAGTCACTTTTCCCCGGGCCAAGTTTGCCTACTGAGTTAGCCACTATTCCGGCGACGCACGCATCACTGGTAATATTGACCGTTGTCCGGCACATATCCAGCGGGCGGTCAATAGCGAAAATAAGCGCCAACCCGGCTTCGGGGATACCGGCCTGTCCCAGTACAATGACCAGCATCACCATCCCCGCGCTGGGTACGGCTGCCGATCCGATTGAAGCGAGCGTTGCCGTGACCACTATCATAAGCTGCGTGGGTAAATCAAGAGGGATTCCCAGCGCCTGCGCAATAAAGACGGCGGCTACCGACTGGTACAGGCTGGTTCCATCCATATTGACCGTAGCGCCCAGCGGAAGCACAAAGCTCGAAACCTCGTCGTCCACACCCAAATTTTCAGTTACCCTTTCCATGGTCACCGGCAAGGTCGCCGCGCTGGAACTGGTGGAAAATGCCAAAAGTTGCGCGGGCGCTATTGCCGAGAAAAATCTCTTGGGATTAACCCGGGCAAAAATGTACAGCAGTGCCGGATAAAAAACCACGAGCATGAAAACCAATCCGATGAGTACTGTTGCAGCGTAAATCAGAAGCGCCGATAATGTTGAAAAGTCTGGAATTTCGGCCATAAGCGCGGCCATCAGGGCAAATACACCGTAGGGCGCGAAAAGCATGATCATATCGATCATTTTCAGGATTACCTGGTTTAACCCTTTGAAAAAATCAATTACCGGCAGCGCAGTTTTCTGGTCAATCATGATCAGCGCTATCCCAATCAGGATCGCAAACAGGATTACCTGGAGCATGCTCCCATTGTCAGTAAGGGCATGGAAAAAGTTTTCAGGAACGATGTCAACCAGAGGCTGCAGTGGCCCCCTGTTTTTGGCGCTCTCGGCCAGTTCAATTTTCTGGGCTGCATCGCCGGCAAAACTCTTTAAAAGGCTTTCACGTGAGGATTCATTGATAAAACTGCCCGGCTTGACCAAATTGGCAAGCACCAGCCCAAGCGATACGGCAAAAACGGTGGTAAAAAGGTAAAGCGCCACGGTGCGCCCCCCGAGTCGGGAAAGCTTTGTAAGATCTTTGAGATCGGCAAGACCGGTTATAAGCGAAACGATGATCAGCGGTACCGCAATCATCTTCAGCAAGTTAATAAATACCGTTCCAAAAGGCTTGATCCAATCTACCACTGCCGGGGAAGCCCCCATCGTTTTCATGACATAGCCCACCAGCAGCCCCGCTATCATCCCGATCAAAATCTTCCAGTGCAAAGCTAATTTCATCTATTTGTTGAGTTTATTGATTAGAAAAAAATCAGCAACAACCATTGCGGCCATTGCTTCAATAATAGGCACCGCGCGCGGAACCACGCAGGGATCGTGCCTCCCCTTGCCTTCCAGGATCACCGGATTTCCCTTGGAGTCGATTGACGGCTGAGGCCGCATCAGTGTCGAGACCGGTTTAAAGGCTACCTTGAACTCGATGTCCATTCCGTTAGAGATTCCGCCCAATACACCGCCGGCATGGTTGGTACGGGTGGAACCGTCCGGGTTAAAGATATCATTATGCTCGCTGCCGCGCATCCTGGCGGACTGGAAGCCCGAACCGATTTCAAAACCCTTTACCGCATTGATTGAAAGCATCGCAGCGCCAAGCCGGGCGTGGAATTTGTCAAAAACCGGTTCGCCAAGGCCAGCAGGTACTCCTTTAATTATGCAGGTGATAATGCCCCCGATAGAATCGCCGGCATTGCGGGCTTCCCTGATGCGCTGTTCCATTTGCCGGGCAGTTTGCAAATCGGGGCACCGAACCGGATTGCTTTCAATTGCATCGGGATCAACAATCGCATCGCCGGGAAGGGTAACATCGCCCACGGCCGAAACATAGGCAATAAAACGCACATCGGGTACAATCAGTCTTGCCACGGCGCCTCCCACAATTCTGCAGGCCGTTTCACGCGCCGAGCTACGGCCGCCTCCCCTGTGGTCGCGGATCCCGTATTTTTGCTCATAAACCAAATCAGCGTGGCCGGGCCTGTAGGCTTGCTTGAGATGTTCGTAATCGGAGCTTTTTATATCGGCGTTGGCAACGGTAAAACCAATGGGCGTTCCCGTGGTCCGGCCCTCAAATATCCCCGAAAGCAGGTTGACCTGATCTTGTTCACTGCGCGGCGAGGTAATATCGCTTTGCCCCGGCCGCCTGCGGTCAAGTTGTTTTTGAATGATCTGCGTATCGATGGACAATCCGGGAGGGCAACCTTCGATAACTCCCCCTATTGCAGGGCCATGCGACTCGCCAAATGTGGCCAATTTAAAAATTCGGCCAAAACTGTTTCCCATTTCAGGCGTTTTGACAAAGATAGAATTTGAGGGCAGAGCCAAGGCGGCTTAACTGTTAAATTTTAACAAAATGGAGTACGGTATAAGGG
>JAEZGB010000039.1 GCA_023437485.1 Bacteroidota bacterium | reverse complement strand
TGGCGCAACTGAATAGCGCATCTGATTACGGCTCAGAAGGTTACTGGTTTGAATCCAGTCGAGGTCACTTTAGTATTGAAGCCCGCACGCAGTGCGGGCTTTTTTTATGCCTATGTGCCTAAGTTCGCTTATAACCCACTACTTCACTTCAAAGCCCTTTTCAAAACCCAATACCGCCACGCCAATAGGGCGAGTTGCCACTTTTTTGCGCGACCGATGTCAAGGCCTTTTTTGGTAAAGGAAGGTAAGAGAAGGTTGTTCAATTTGAGCAGAATTTTGTAAACCATGTCCAAATTTAGGAGGTTTGATCCAATTGAAACATAAATGCGTCGCGCTTTGAAGAAAAAAGCGAAGGTTAGATTGCAAAGAATATTTTATACGAACCAACGCGTGAAGGATGGAAGCGGCATCCCTTTGTGAAGCGTAGCGGCGCAAAGGATACAGCGTACAGCCTGACGGCGCCCGTGAGGCTGGATCAATGGAAAATCTATCATGCGCCGGCACGCCCAGGAAAAAGGCAAGCCCGTAACTGTCTTATGGTTCAGGCCTCAGGTACTTTGCACTTGACGAGCGTGTTGCGCTTTTGTCTCACGCGCCAAAATCCGGTTGAGGTACACCGCGGCCGCGCCTGCAAGCAAACCAAATCCGCCCATGAATAGCCAGTTGCCCTGATAACCGAACCGGGCGATAAACTCGGTCCCCATTTTGGCGCTCAGGATATGGGCCAGGCTAAAACTCATGGTATAAAGTGCCATGTACCGGCCCTCATGGCCTTTTGGCGCGCGGCCCATTGCAAATGAGTTGGAAAAAGGAAACGCAAACATTTCGCCTACGGTAATAAACAGTATGCTGATGATCAGGATTCCGGCCCAACCCTCTGCCAACAATGCAAAATAACTCAGCGCCATAAGCAATGACCCCCAAAGCACGATTTTGATCCGGTCTATTTTACGACGTTCAAAAATGCTCACTATTGGCATTTCGAGAAAAAAGATCAAAAGCCCGTTAAGGGTCATGAGCAGCCCGGTTTGCAATTCAGTAAGCCCGTAGCGGTCATGGTGATAAAGCGGGAGCGTGGTGAAAATCTGGAAAAAGATCATCGCGGTCAAAAAACTGATGAACAGGAATAACCAAAAAGGCCGGTCCCGCAGCACGGACTTCGCCATCACTTCGCCCGGGTGCCGTTTGTCAGAGTAAGGTGACGAGGTTTTCTCCTTGACCAACAAGGCAAAGATCACAATGGCGGTGATGCAGGAAATCCCGTCGGCCCAAAACAATCCCTTATATCCAATCCCCATGATGATCAGGCCGCCCATCGCGGGCCCTGCCGCAAATCCAAGGTTCACGGCCAATCTTACCAAGGTCAGTGCGCGCGTACGGTTTTCAGGCTTGGCGTAGGCTCCAAGGGATACAAACATGGCCGGCCTGAACATATCGGCAACGGTCATGATGGCAAACATCCCGATGCAGAGTCCCCAAAATGAGGTGATGTGCTGCAGCATAAAAAACATCAGTCCGCTGGTAAAAAGGCTGAACACCATTACTTTGTAAAAGCCCAGCCGGTCTGAAAGTTTCCCGCCCAGCCAGGAACCCAGCATTGAACCCACTCCAAAAGCCACCATGATCCATCCCACTTCGCGAAAGCTGAAACCCAGGTCTTCTTTGAGATACTTGGACAAAAATGGCAGGACCATGGTTCCTGCGCGGTTGATGAAGGTAATGGCGGCAAGGATCCAGATTTCCCGTGAAAATCCCCTGAAATTATTGATATAGCGCTGCAGCGCTCTTTGGAGCATAACTTTGAATTGTATGCAAATTTACATGCATTGGCGGTGATAACCGGAGTTTTTTCCTATCTTTTAACTTTGAAACGATCATGAAATTTATTCTTTCTTTCCTGCTGGTAACGGCTGCGTGCATGGCCCAGCCCGATTCACTGGCCGTTCACCGCGAAAAACTTAACGCCGCGTTTGCGAATCCCGAAATCAGCCCGCTGCTGGCTTCGGATCTTGCCGCGTTTACGCAATTGGATTTCTATCCCTATTCTGAACGTTTTAACGTCAGGGCCAAACTTACCCGGTCAAAAGATGCAAAAGCATTTGAGATGAAAACCACAACCGGGAGGCTGCCCCTGTACCGGGAATTCGGTACGCTTGATTTTGAGATTGACGGCAAACCTTTGCAATTGAAAGTTTATCAAAACATGGAACTGGCCACCAGGCCGGGCTATAAAAATTATCTGTTTTTGCCCTTTTTGGACCTGACCTCAGGCAAGGATACCTATGTGGGCGGGCGGTATCTTGACCTGCAGATCCCGCCAGGCGATGAGATCCGGGTTGACTTCAACCGGGCCTACAATCCGTATTGCGCTTATAATTACGAATATTCCTGCCCGCTGGTTCCTCCCGGAAATGACCTTCCGGTTGCCATAATGGCTGGCGAGAAAAAATTCCACGAATGAACTATTTTAACCTTCATACCCATACATGGTCACAAAGCCCGGACGTGGTCGAGCTTGTAAACAGGTACCCACATGAAACCGGCCCGCTACCACCGCATTTCTCAATCGGGATCCATCCGTGGTATATTGACCATAAACGGATGGAGGAACAACTCGCGGTAATTGACGTGACGGCAGCCCATCCCTCGTGCCTCGCCATTGGGGAGTGTGGGCT